>JAJISE010000065.1 GCA_022848865.1 Candidatus Thermoplasmatota archaeon
GCCGGTTAGTGCCACCGCCAGTGGAATGTCATCAGCGACTTTCTTCACCTCATCCTCCGAAACCTTCTGGTCAAGACTGAGGGAAAGGAAGACGGTTTTCAGCGCGGCAGCTATGAAGTCCTCGATTCTTCCTGGTTCCACTCCCGTAATTGGAGCCATCGAGGTTGTCCACGCGTAATACTTCATCATCCAGATCGTGATGGGGTCAGACTTCCCCTCATCCAATGTGGCGTATGTATTCTCCAGCACTCTTCGAAGAACCCCGATCTTCAACAGCAAGAGACCCCTGGCAAGCGATTCCATCTTTCCCAGGATCGTGAGAAATCTCTTCCTGTCCTCTTCGTCCTCCCCGAAATCGGAAATGTCGAATCCATAGACAGTGGTAAGCGACCCGGAGCACATCCTTCCCACCCACTGCTCTCTCAGCCTCTCCAGGTCGGCTGACTTCACGGCTACCTTCCAATGTTCCCCGAACAACTCGTAATAGGTCTCGGGGGCCTCCTTGCCTCCGTTGATCGATTTCCCCTTCTTGTTCACCTTCATCAGAACGTTTTCCTTGCACAGCCTGTCCAGGCGCCTCTGCAAGGTCATGTCGTTCATGTCATCATCCTTGAGTTCTCTCCTTCTGATGACGTACGTTCCCCTCTCCCTGTACTTCTTCAGTATCTTGCAGGTGAATGAATCCCTCATCAGCTCCTCGTAGCTCATCTTCTTGGGCATTGCGGTCCCCTCGTTGGCCTCAATACTATGCATGTGTTAATAGAGTTAATTAGGGAACTTCTATTATTCTCTTTGCCAGGAATCAAACCCCTGTGAGGTGTCCCGTAGAATGAAAGCAAGGAATAGGACGGAAGCGAGAGGACTTACCACGGAAGAATGCGCGAGGCTCTGCCTGTCGCCCAGGAGACTGCCCGAAAACGCGACCGAGTTTCAGATGTGGAAGGCGATGAGGGACGAACTGTTGATAAGGTTGCTGTACGAGACCTGGGCCAGAGTGGGCGAACAAATGAAGGCCGACGTCCGTGATGTTGACCTCGACAATTGTTCCATCATCATTCGCCATCCAAAGGGCAGGGCCATCTTCAGGCTCGAGGACGAAAAAAGGGTGCATGTCGACACGATCTATCAGCAGAGACAGGTCTTCTTCAGCGACTATACCAGAGACCTGATTATTCGCTATCTTCAACGAAGGAAGAGAGGGCCACTCATAACGAACAGTCGACGGAAGAGGCTGTCCACGAGGCAGGCGGAGAGGATCGTGCACAGTAATGCCAAATCGGCGGGAGTGCAAATGGTGGTTGGTCACACGAAGGAGGGAAGAGAGATCCGTCTAGTAACCTGCAAGGCCCTGAGGGAAGCGGGCGAAAGGCACACAGATGTTGCAGGAGCCGACAGGGATGCGACAGCCAGGATTGCGGGACACACCGTTCGAACCAAGGAGAAGTACTACAAGAAGGGAAATTTCGAAGAAGACAGACGAATCGTCAGGGAACATCATCCTCTGATGAAGGAAGAAGGGATGGGAGGCCAGAAATGACGAACTCATATGTGAAGTGCGACGAAAACGGGAAGCCAGATAGCTAGGGAGATATGATGTCACGGCACGGCAACAGACAAGGCATCGACAAGGTTGGGAGAAAACCAGGAAGGCCCACAGTTATGGAGTCTAGAGGAGACCCAAAACTCCCTGCAAGAGCCGCAGAACTGCGGTCTCTGGGGCTTTCCTGGTCTCAGATAGCATCTAGACTAGGAGTCGGGAGAACCACTGCTAGACGCCTTGCGTTGATGTGCCAAAAGGACAGCGGCTGCCAGACCAGAGATGACATCATCTCAGATGTGCCACAAACCAACGATAACAACCCGCAAACGAACGACAGCCAGTGTGTTCCCTTTGAGATTAAGGAAGATGTTTTGGAGGGGTTGCCAAAAACGTTTAGGATTTTTGTGTCTCTCATGAGAAGGGCACGAGAGTTGTGAGGATTGGGCAGCCGAACTGTGAGTATTTTACCTTCAAGGACACAGAACGCTGAGTCCACTCTCCTGGCGACAGAGGCGTTGGCGGGAACAAATTTATAGCAAACCATTCTTGCCAATATCGTGAGCTTCCCGAAAATCATGAACACAGACAGAACCGGTGAGCTGAAGAACCGGACCTGGTGGTGGTGGTGGCTCATTTTCTTTCTCAAGAACCCCGAGAATCCGGACAGAACGAAACAGTTGATGATTCTCTGGGGAACGAGAAACACGGAGTTTGTCGAGGTCAATGATATCCCCTGGCGGAAGAGGTTCGATATCCAGCGTGAAGGGAACCATCTGACGTTCTACGGTATGTGCTCCTCGTGGTTCTATGACGGGAGCAGAATGATGGAGCCTTTCTTCGCGGACCAAGGGACGATGACGTCGGACTGGAACGAAGAAGAGGGCGCGCTTGTTCTCAAGAATGATAATACCTATAGCTTCTCGAAGAAGGGCGACGACTACATCATCTCAATTGAAAGACCTGGCTTGGAAGTCGAGATGAAGGTGTCACCGTGGACACCTTTCCTGTCCCGGATCGAACCCACAGGCAAGACCTATCTCGCCAATCTAGGTTATCAGATGCACAAGATAAGGGGAAGTCGGGCAAGCGGACGGATCGTCATCGACGGCACTGAGACGGAAGAGGAGGGGACCGCCTACTTCCAGAAGGTGCGGATAAACAGTCCGACATCGCCCTGGTACTGGGGGGTCTTCCACACGGAATCCGGCTGCTACGTGGATTATTTCATGCCTCACATTGGACCTCCCGCCCTTCGCAGGTCTTACGGTCACCAAAGCAGGCTTGACTGGGGGGAACGCACGCTCTCCAAGGGCTGGCAGTTCTACGACCCCTCCGACGGGGAGTTCCATAGGATAAAGAAGATCAGTATGCACAAGACCTACGAGAACGACCTCCCGACATTCACGCTCCGTGGGCGCGAGGAGAACAGGAGCATAGAGATGGTTATGAAGGCGTATTCTCGGGCCTGCTGGAAGGTGAAGCAGCCCTTTCTCCGGTACTTCTGCACATACCTGCACTACAACGAGTACCCTGTGAATGTGGTGAAGTTCGACTTCAGGTGCGGTCAGAAGACGAGGACGCTTTCGGACTTGGGCCGCTTCGTGGGAAACTGTGAGCACAGTTGGGGGATGATATAGCGGAACACTGGTCTCAGTAGTCCATCATATCCCCTTTCATGAATTCCCTCAGGAGGGATGTCGCGTAGCAACCGGGTATCAATCCGAACGACATCCTGACGGATTCATCCATTACCTGGAACTCGAAGTCCTTGAGCGGGCCAAGGATCTCTCTGCGCAACCCCTTCGATGAGATCCTGGGGATCTTCGGAATGAGGAAGTCCTCGGGCTCCACTCCCTCCGATTCTCTGACGGATTCCTCGATCTCGCCCATCTCTCCGCTCGCGAAGCGCGGTTCGGCGCCGAAGATGATCCCGCTCACGAAACCTTTTCCCTCCCTGACCCTTCTCGTGGCCTTCGCCATGTTCCCTTCATTGACCAGGATGTGTTCCCTCCTGTCCGGAAGCCCGTCCTGCGTTGCGGGAAGGATGACATCACCCACGATCACCTCGTTCAGGGGAAGCCCTCTGTTCAGCCTCTCGCTGAGCATCCTGTTGAAGAGATATGACTGATACGCGTGGACGAACATCATCTGGAGGTTGAGCGGGAGGCTCTGAATCGAACCCGCGAAATCGTTCGGGTTGGTGACCAGATGGTTGAGGATAGCTCTCTCGAACGACAGATGCCTTGGGAATGTCCTGAGAGCTTCCGGGAAATCCCTGCTGCTGTCGACGGACCTCCTCGCCGCTTGGACATCTTCCGCCTCAGTCGGGAACGGGTTTCCAATGTAGGACATGACCGCCCCTTCGAAGTCTCCCTGGCAGATCTTCTTTCCGATTATGTGGGTGACGGGTCTTACGGCACCAAATCGCTGGACGCCGAAGAAGTTCGGGAATCCACCGATCTCCATGATGGAATCCGCAATCCTCGACACTCTCCCAAGGGTGTCCGATTGGGACATTCCTATGTCGCCGATCTCGATTCGGAAGAGGTTCCCAAGGAGGTCTCCGAGTTCCAGCCTCTTATCAGTTCTGAAGACATCCAGTATCTCGACATCTTTGATGTTCAGCCGTTCCAGGCTTTCAGGCGGATCGTCGAACTGGACGAGCTGGGTGGTCACCGCCCTCTTGTCCTTTGTTCCTGCAAACCTGATCCTCTTTCTGGAAATTCTCAGAGTCCTCGCGAGGTGCCTGACCAAGCGGTTGGTCTCCCAATTCCTGGCCCGTACCCGCGCGGCGGCGTAGCGCCCGTCATCGGCAACGGGCAGGGAAACAGAAATCTCCTCCACGACGAAGTCCTCGGGCGTTATCCTCAGCCTCCCGCCAATCCCAGGGAGATTCGTGAGGAAAGCCTCGATTCCTAGAACATCTTCCATCGAGAACACATCATTTGGCTTTCTTCTCGATGAGGGTCTTGCACTGAGCGAACTCCTTGGAGAGTTCCCTCGCGGCACGCCTGAGAACAGTCTGGGGTCTTCCCTTCTTCACTCGCACAAAAATCTCGGGGTTGTCAAGTTGCGGGTGACCCGAAACGTACCTCGCGTCGGAGACATCCTTGTCCTTGAGGAGCTGGTTCAAAAGGGGGAATATTATGGTCTCGTCGCCCAATATCTCGATCCTCATCTGCGTTTTCTTAAGGTCCAGAAGCCTGACTTCCATAGCGCTCAACCGCAGATATACATGGTCATCGTATTTCTAATTTATCACTCATCGTCCCTCGACTGGACCGTTGAAGCTCGGAGTCTCCTCTTCACGTGGGGATACACTATGAGCTCATCGACCTCCAGGTCACGGGAGAGCGCTCTGCTGATCGACGTGAGCCTGTCCTTCAGGGGGGAGAGCTCCTCCACATCCGAGAACGAGCTCATCACGGCCGGGTGACAGGAGACTCCTGCATCCTTCAGGTTCGACAGGGCACCCAGCTGAAGGTCGAATCCCCTGCTCGCGCCCGTGAGCCTCGCGAACTCCTCCTCGTTGGACCCCTTGAGAGAAACGCGGACATGCAGTCTGCCGAAGCCCGCCAAGTCCTCGGCGTAGGGGCGGTCGAGCAGGATCCCGTTCGTCTCGAGTATGAAGTTGTAGGGGCTTTGGCTCACGAGTCCGAGGAGGCCAAGGAGGTGCTCCCTTCCTATGGTCGGTTCCTGCCCGCTCAGCCGCCAGAGCTTGTGTCCGGTCTCGTTCGAGATGCCTTCCATTTTTCCATAGACCTGCTCCGCGTCGTAGAATTTCCCCACGTCCGTGCGGCCCCATATGCCATCCCCAGCCCAGCAGAAGAGGCAGAGGAGATTGCACCCGACGACATCACCGGTCACTATCCCGCCATACCATCTCGCCGGGCGAAAACGATAGTACTTCCTGCTCGCTCCTGCGCAAACATCATTCTCGATGCGCTCACTTCTCTCGATAGGGTCGTACATCGCTTCGCGGGGAGCTACTTCTCTGGAGGTGTCGTATTCAACGGTTTGAACTTGTACCCGTAGTGGATCACGCCGGCCTTCCCCTCTTGGCCGAGCTTGCGGAACGACGCCTCGACCTCCGACCCTATGTCGATGTCGCACTCGTCGCAGTCAATGATGGGCGCGGTCAGCCTCACGCCGTCCTTCATCTCTATGATCGCGATGATGTACGGCTTCTGCATCTCGAAGTCCTCCGGAGCGTCGTGGACCACGGAATAGGATAGGATCTTCCCTGAGCCACACAGCTTGATGGACTTCATCCTGCCTATGCTCTTCCTGTGGCAGCTCGGGCATACGGATCTCGGCGGGAAGTGGACCTCCCCGCAGTTCCCGCATTTCGATGCAAACAGGTTGTACCGGCTGGGCGTTTCCCGCCAGAACCTCGGTATCGCCATTCAATCACCCCTTTCGAGAATGTGCACGACGGCCGTTGCCCCGGTCCCGCCGACGTTGTGGATCAGGCCCGTGGTCGCATCGTCCACCTGGCGCTTGTCCGCCTCTCCTCTGAGCTGCCGCACGATCTCAATGGCCTGAGCGACGCCGGTTGCACCGACGGGTTGTCCCCTGGCCTTGAGCCCGCCAGAGGTGTTCACGGACACCTCCCCGTTCAGGGCAGTGAGTCCTTCCTCAGTGGCCGCACCACCATTCCCTTTCTCGAAGAACCTCAGATCCTCGACGGCCATTATCTCAGCGATAGTGAAATTGTCATGGACCTCGGCGACCTTCACGTCCTTCGGCGTTCTCTTCGCCTGATGAAGGGCCCTTTTTCCCGCGATCACAGTTGCGTCCATGGTGCAAATATCCCTTCT
>JAJISE010000066.1 GCA_022848865.1 Candidatus Thermoplasmatota archaeon
GGAAATCTCACCATACTTCATCTCGGCATTCGCGTAGTAGAAGCCCCCCTCTCCGGATTGACAAATATCGCATCCAAAAAAATATAGGTCCACCGGAACGAGGCCCGCATTGAGGTATGTGTAGTTCCACGTGTCGGTGATGAAGATTAGCCCGCTCTTGTCATACAGGTCGCCAGTCACATTGTAGAAGGCCGACTCGTTCACCTGGATGTTGTACGTGACCTTGAGATGCTCGAATCCGGCATCACCGCCCAGGTCGACTCCCTCGTCAGAATGAGGCGGAACGAAGTAAGCGTAGACACCCTCGAAATCCGTCGCCTGATAGAGCTTCGTTATGTGAGTGTCGTTGGCTAAGACTTGGATTGCACCTTTCTTGATCTCGAGCTCAATTCTGTACGGTCCATCGAAGTTCTTCTTGCGGATCCTGAAACCGAGGAAGTCGAGTCTGACGGTAACGTCCCCCTCGGGGAGGTAGCTCTCATTTGAGGTTCCCGTGATCCACGTCATGCCAGAGTTGTGAAGGTCGCCTTTGACAACGTATACGTCGGCGGTGTTGACAGTGATGTTGACCAGCGCCACGAGATAATCGAAGCGGCCATTTGAGTTCGTGTCCAGGCCGTAGTCGTAGTGGGGCGGATCGAACTCCACCGGCGGACGCTGGAACTCCGTGTATTGATGGAAGCCCGTCTGATTGCTGGCGATGTTGAGCAGGTTGAAGGAACCGTCGTAGAGGACGAGCCTGACAAGATAGGGCCCATCCTTGCCGTAGTTGTATATGTCCACGCCATCGAACTCTATGTGGATGGTCACATCGCCTGGATCGAGGTCCTTCGTGATGCTGTCGGGAACCGTTATTGTTTCCCCCAGGTCGTCCTTCAGCTTTGGCTGAATAATGTACTTCCCAGTATAGTTTACCTGCAGAGTCGCGTTAAATGCAAGGAAATCGTAGTAGCCATCCCCGTCCGTGTCCATGCCGTAGTCCTCATATGGGGGTTTGAAGTAGCCATCCTCCACGGCTCGGACGTTGAGCGGGACGAGAAGGACCGATACGACTGTCAGAACTGCCAGTATCCGAGAGAACCTGGTGACGGAATACTCCCCCAACGTACCCACTCCCCCACTTATGTGGACAACATCTCAATCTCTTGTGTCCTTAAAAGCCTTTTTCCCGTCGTTCCTCGCCTTCAGTATGAACTTTTCACAAACAGTCCAGGCAACATTTAAATATAGGACAACGCGATTCCCTTTACGCACTTGAGAACGAGGAGGCGCAAGTAAGCCAGTCTCCGAAGTGTTCAAGGAGGGTCGAGATGAAGAAACATACGATTGGGGGGATGTTGAGCAGAAGGAGATTGATCGCGGTATTCCTTTCCTTGTCCTTCATTCTAGGGACAGTGCTGGTGACGTACGCTCAGGCAGCCAAGATGGAGCAGTCGGCGACCGTTAAGATATACGATGACGACAAGCTGGTAGCGGACCTGACGATCCGTCACTATACCGTCAATCCCAACTTCGCCGTCATGCACGCGCTTCTGAAGATCACGAACAACTACGAGCAGGACATCTACCTCGAATACCTCTCTGTCGAGTCCTGGAGCGGTGACAACACGGAGGAGACCAGCGTCATGTATGGCAAGGCCTCAAAAGGCGGTGTCACGATAGCAGCTGGAGAGACCGTCGTGTTCAGAATCAACGTGAAGGCCTATCATCTTTACGACCTGATAGAAAACGACGATGTCTGGTCATACACGATAATCACGTGGACCCACGCAGGAACGACGTATTCCCAGTCCGAAATCGTCCATACAGATGCAGAAGACTGGTGGCGTCAGCTATATTTCTAGCTGAGTCCTCCTGAGCCCTGTTCTGAACGCTACCACAGCGAACAGTCCAACCGCGATTTTCGACATGCTGCCGGTGAAGAGAATGAACACCGTGTTGATCTTGTAGTTCGGCAGGAGATAGCCATCGAGCGCTGCGAGAGCGAAGACGGAGCAGAGAAGGAAGAGAACGGACATCGCGATCAGGGGAGTATACGATCTCCCCGCCTTCTGAGGGAACTGCGGGCCTCCTCCGCGGGACGTCTCCACCGCCCTCGATCTCCTTCGCTCCAGGAAGAAGAGAACGACCGTCGCCTCCAGGATGATGACCGCGAAGAGCGTCGTCGCGAGGTACATGTTGAACGAGGTCTTCTCCGTGTACCAGATGTAGGTCGAATTGAGCCCCAAGTGGAGAGAGACGGCCAACGCCACGAGAACGGCGCTCCAGAAGATCCCGTAGACGACTCCCAGCACCGAGTTCCGTGACACGGGAAGCGAATCCCGCCATCTACTATTAAGCGTTTCCAGGCAAGCTGGGTGAAATGCTTAAGTAGGGAAGTCAATACACATCCTGGTGAGAGTGTGGAAGAAGAGGCACCCGCGTCGCTGAAGATCGTCGCAGCTCTCATGTTGACGCTTTCCATATTCATAGTCCTGGTCAACGGATTCCTTGCATGGCTGTTCAGCGGGGAGCTCTTCCTGACCTTCACATCGGTGGGGATCATTGCCGTCGTTCTGCTGGCGTCAGGGGTAGTGGAGTTCATCAGCGGGATAGGGCTCTTGAAGCTCAAGAAATGGGCCTGGTCCTGGGCCTTCTACTCCTTGCTGATCGCCCTCGTGATGTTCATAGCCCTCATAGCCAACCTCTCGATGATTGGCGGGATCCTTGGCGGTCTGCCCGGAGCTGGCACGTTCGCCACGATAGGAACCGTCATCCTGATCGGTCCCATCCTCATACACATATTCGCGATAGTCTTTCTATTCACGAAGGAGATCAGGTCCGCGTTCGCCCAGGATCAGTGAACATCGATCCACAGGTGAAGCGAGTTGTAGGCCTCTGACATGTCCCCGTCCCTGTACAAAAGAAACTCGAGCTTGTAGTCGCCGACATCCGCTATCGAGAAGTTGAACGAAGCCTCCCACACGTCCCCGTGGTCCAGAATCACGATCTCCTCGTGCAACGTCACTCGCGAGATCTCCACAGGCTCGTCCTTTTCCGAGCTGGTATTGTAGACCCATTGGATCGTCACCAAGTCCTTCCTGACCGTGTAGCTCACGTTGGCGAGCTCGTGGTTTGCCACCCCGATGATGACGGTCGCGTTCTCGGTCGCGTTCAGTGAAGTGGGATAGTCCTCCGCCATGCCGTTCTCGTCCAGGATGTAGAACTCCGTGAACCTCTCTCCGACCCGCGGGACCGTGAGTGCGTACACGAGAACGCTGACAGCGACTATTATCGAGATCACGAGCGCGACGGTGAGCAGCCTGTCCAGCGTGGAGTACTCCTCCCACTCCGGGATGGCTAGGTCGACGGTGAGCGCGAGCCTCTCGTCGACCGGGAGACGCATCCTGCGCCAGTAGGCGGCCCCGCACATCAGGAGGATGAAGATGAAGATCGCCGCGACGGTTGTGGGCTCGAAGATCCCCCACGTGTAGTTGAGCAGAAGACCGAGCAGGGGGACGACGGCGATCGAGAGGCCGAAGCTGAGGGCGACCCGCTCTATCCAATCTATCTCCTTCCCGCTCGGGAACAGTGCCGCGATGAGGGCGTAGCCGGGAAGGAAGAGGATGAACAGCAGTCCGAGCACGACCCTGAGGGGCCCGCTCGCCGCCAGCGCGACGGCTATGACGAGAAGAATCGAGGATATGAGAATGACGAGAAGATCGTGTGGCTTTTCGCGGAAATGGATTCTCAAGTGCGGCCTCCAGTAGATGTTAGTATTTTTCTACGTTTATTTAGAACTATCGCGGAATCTGGGGAAAAAGGGCGAAACGGATATTAGGATACCGCACATTCAGTCACGTTCCTATGTGGAGGAAGGATTTGAGGAAAGGACAGGAACTGGTCTTGCCCATGGCCTTCTTAGCACTGGTGATCCTCGCGGAGGCCGCGCTCGCGTTCGGGAGCTTCTCGGCGGGGATAGTCATCCACCTGATGACGGTCTTTGCACTCATCGCCGTCTCCTCGGTCGTACACTCCCAGAAGCCCGAGATGTCGAGGCTGCTCGTCGCCCTGATATTGGTCCCGCTGATAAGGATATTCAGCCTCTCCACACCCTACTGGCCCTTCTCCGACACGCTCACTTGGCTGGCCGTGATAACCCTCCCGATGCTGGCGGCAGCCTTCTCCACGGTGCACGTTCTGAAGCTCAAGAGGTCGGACTACGGCCTCGTTCTCGGACCGTGGAAGCTGCTCCCCGTCCAATTGGGAATAATCCTTCTCGGCATCCCCCTGGGTCTCCTCGAGTACTACATCCTGGCACCGGACCCCTGGATCTCCGACCTCGCTCTGGGGAGCCTGATCTTGGGCGGGATCGTGATATTCTTCGGGACGGGACTCGCCGAGGAGCTCATCTTCAGGGGCATAATCCTCCACAATTCGTCGGCCGTGATGAGCTGGCCCGTGACTATAGTCTACGTCTCCACGATTTTCACGGCGATGCACCTGGGCTTCCTCTCGGTCCTGGACCTGGCTTACGTGTTCTCCGTTGCCCTGTTCTTCGCCTACGCCGTGTACAGAACGCGAACGCTCGTAGGCGTAATAGGATGCCACACGCTGCTCAATATCGTTCTGTACCTGATAGCCCCCAATGTGTTCTAGAGCTACAGGACTTCCCAGATCTTGGTCGCGACGATGACCATGAAAACAAGCATCAGCGACGCAATCGGGATGGTCAGTATCGATGCGAGGTTCCTCAGCTTCTCGTTGTTCACTCCGCCCTCCAGTTCCGCTGTGGACAGCTCCTTCGCTATGAGCAGGATTATCAGAGCGATGACTGCAGCGACCCCGAGACCGGTGCCTATTGCAGCTGCGGATAGAACAGTCGTTGTCGTTACTGTAGTAATCAACACTTTCCCCCCGTTGTGGCCTAATCCATCTATCCATACTTAAAAGTTTGCCCAGTTATCGCAAGTATCTGGCGGGAATGGTTTCTATGCCGTTCATACAATTCGAGGGCTCATTCTGTAGGAAATCGAATGTCCCTTCGGATCGAGTCGAGCACGACAAGCGCGAAGATGATGGAGACGATCGAGCCCAGGAGGACCTCCAGAGCGGCGATGGTGTTGATGTCGTGGTGCGTCGACAGGAACCAGCCGGAGGATGGAATGGCGGCCGAACTGATCGTGATCAGGAAGACGAGGTGGAGCGCAGGGCTGAGCAGCTTCTTCCAGAGGCTGGAGGCGCTTTCCTCCAGACCCTTGGGGGCCGTGCCCTCCTCGGTCAGAAGCCTCGACTCGATCCTTCCCATGCACAGGCTGCCGTAGATGAGCGTGAAGCAGAGCGCCGTGGTGAGGATGATGAGGGCGCTTCCGTAGAAGAGGTACGACACATCCTCTTCGAGCAGTCCGAAAGTCGATGTCATTCCCACGCCGAGGGCGACGAATGAGACAGCTATGAAGGCCGTCCAGAAGACGACCGCATGAAGCTTCCACGACTCCATTCACTGTCGGAAGAGTTCCTGTGATAATAAGCTTTGGCGGAACGCTTCCTCTCACGATCCCGTTTCTCTTTCTCCCCCTCCTTGGTCGTCTGCCAAAAGCAATGTTCGGCTGGGACATCCAGCGAGCGCCTCTTCACTGAGAAGAGACCTTCAGCCCGACTCCTTCTTCACTCCAAAGGTCTTGACGACGAGCTCCTCGCAGTTCCGAAGGATGAACTCGGCATCCTCAATCGCACCAGGCGCGACATCCTTGAAGTACTCCACGCCCACGCCCTCCTCGAAGCCGTACCCCGCGAGAGCCCTCTCCGCCGCCAAGCTCGCCAGCTTCTCTACCATGTCCTCAACCTTCCCCCGGAAATCGGAAGGCAGATCCCTCCTATCCTTCAACGTCACGAAGACGTCTGAGACATCATGCTGTTTTGGGAAGTCTATCCCCAAGGAGATTAAGACGGCCTTCGCAGCGTGCTCGGAGCACATTTGGGCCGAGTAGACAGCGTCGTCCCATCTGGAATCGGGAAGAGCCCTCCTTGCGCTCTCGATCCATCTATCGGATCGCTTGAGAGCGAGAAGGGCTGTGTCGAGAGTGTTCAAAGCTCGAGCACCTCCCCCGCCTTGATATCGCCCAGGACCCAATAATGGCCCACGGAGGGAATCTCTATCCTCCTAGCCCCGATGTCCCTCAGCCTTTCCTCGAACCTCGATTTTTTCAGGTAGCTGCGGAGGCTGACTATGAGAAGCTCGGACCGCTCTTCGCTAAGTTGGAATCGAATTTCCATGGGAACACATTTCCTCTTGTCGGTTTAGGGATTCCTCAGG
>JAJISE010000067.1 GCA_022848865.1 Candidatus Thermoplasmatota archaeon
GGTGAATATGCCCCTGCTCCTTGCACACACCGCCCGTCAAACCACCCGAGTTGGGTCCAAATGAGGTTCTGCCCTTGTGGTAGGCTCGAATTTGGGTTCAGCAAGGAGGGTTAAGTCGTAACAAGGTATCTGTAGGGGAACCTGCAGATGGATCACCTCCTTTGAAACCAAAAGAGGCGATACCTACCCGCCAGAATGGCGGGGTATGAAGCAGGTATGCCTTGGGCGGGGTCGCTGGGCATCAAACTCATCGAGTGTCAATAGTATTTTCCTTCATTCTACAGCTAGAGTCATCTAGCCGTAGGAAGAAAAAAGAAGAGAGGGAGCTCCGAAGAGCTCAGTGTCTGTGCTTGCGGATGAGCAAGTCCTCGATATCTATGGTCCCGTCCTCGTCTACGTCCTCTGCGTGATATATGACGACGAGCCAGTGCTCGTGGTCGGGCGTTCCGTCATCATCCGTGTCAAGGCTCTCATAGTAGACGATCCTCAGGTCGACCTTCTCGAAGACGCCGTTGCTGTTCTCGTCGAAGGCCTCAAACTCACCTGCGAAGGCGCGCTGCCATTCCTTGTACCCGTCCTGGTCCGCGTCGACGTACTGATAGCCCATGACGGCGACGTGCACGTACTCAGGGTTCCCGTCATCGTTGGCGTCCGTCATCTCCAGCTCGGCCAGGAGGATTCCCTCGTACTCGGGCACGCCGTCCGACGTCGTGTCCAGCATCTCGTACGCTACGAGACATCCCCAGACCTCTTCCATATTCCCGTTGCTGTTCGTGTCGTTCGCCTCGAGAGCAACGTAGGCCACCTTCAGGTACTCCTTGTTCCCGTCCTCGTCCCGGTCAACGTACACTGCGCCAACCGCCTTCAGCTCGATCTTCTCGGGGTTCTCGGACGCCATTACTGTTCTCGTCAAAGGACTCGAGTCTTCCACCAGATTATGGACCTCGACGTCCACCGCGTAGAAGGCCAGGAACTCGTATATGCCGTTCGAGTTCGGGTCAAGGATCCCCGCTCCGCGAATCCTCATCTCCATCGTCTCCGCGATACCATTAGAGTCGTTATCCCTGGCTTCGATCGTGGCGTGGTAGCCGCGCATCCATTCCGGATTGTCGTCCTCGTTCATGTCCAGGACTTCCATCCGAAGGGCCTCGACCTTGATCTTCTCCGGATAGCCATCCTCAATCTCATCCACCATCTCAATCTCGAAGGAGACGACCCCTATGTACTCGGGTCTGCCGTTGCTCGAGTTGTCCCAGGCCCTGCCCGCAACGAGCCTCGCGTGCACGTACTCGACGTTTCCATCGGAGTTCGTGTCGTTTGCCTCGAACTCACCGAAGAGTCCCCGTGCGAGCTCTGGATTCCCGTCAACGTCCATGTCCAGTCCCTCGACTGCGACGAAGGACAGCGACATCGTCTCGTTGTTTCCGTCATCGTTCTCGTCCGCGATCGCCATCTCCAGCTTCGCGATGCCCTGGTACTCGATCGTTCCATCGTCCTCGAAGTCGTAGGACTGATAGCCCACCAAGACCATGCGGAGCTCCTCGACTATCCCGTTGTTTGTCTCGTCCTTGATCTCCGCCTGAGTCCAGAAGTACCGCCTGAACTCGAGGTTTCCATCCGTGTCAGCGTCCAGCTCCTGCTTTCCTGCGAACTCAAGGCTGAGGTAGTTGGGCGTCTCGTCGCCCTCGGGATCCTGCATCACGAGCCGCCAGAGTCCGAGAGCCTCGTACTCGACCAGTCCATCGCTGTTCGGGTCGAGCGCCAGGTGGACACCCTGCAGTCCGACAAGTGCGTTGAACTTCCCGTCGCTGTCGTTATCCCAGACGTTCATATTCCGTGCGAACACGGCCTTGACCTCCGGATAGCCGTCCTCGTTCTCATCGATCTCACAGACCACCAGGATCCTGACCTCCACCCACTCGGGGTTTCCGTCTCCGTCAGCGTCGTTGAAGTCAAATTCCACGGTCTTCGTGCAGTTGGGGTCGTCGCCCTCCTCGGTCAGAGCCTCGAGGAATATCCCGGTGTCGTACTCCTCCGCATCCACTTCCTCGATCCCCTCTAGCAGGGACATTGGCAGTTCGATGGGGTTCTCGGAGTCCATCTCGGGCATCTCGAGCTCGAAGTCCTCAGGAGTGATCAACTCCACCCCTTCCGAGGTGGCGAATTCGATCTGACTCTCGATTTCGGGCGAGAAATCCACCGTATAGTCTTCGCCCTCCTCCTCGATTGTCTCCGGAGGCGTCTCCGTTTCTGGTGTCTTCTCCTCTACGCTCTGCGTTTCTCGCTCCTCCATGACGACATCAGCGGTGCGTGTTCCGTAGTCGATGTCCTCAGAGCTTCTCGTGCTGTCAGGTTCTTGAGCGGGAGACATTGCCGCTCCCATCACCATCTGGTAGTCCTCGTTGCTCTCCAGTCCAGGAGCTTCGACCATCATCTTTGTCACAATGCCAAAGAGGGCCACGGTCACAAGCAGAAGGCACAGGGCAACGGCAACCTGCCCCGTTGATCTCTTCTTCGTGGTTGGTTCGTGCATCTTCTCACCGATAATCCTATCCCCTTGAGGTTATAACTACACCCGTGGAAATCTGTTACAGAAGATTCTTCCCTAAAGCTTATAAGGGAGTTCCTTGAGCGGGCCCCGGAAGCTTCGCGTTTGCCTTGGCCAGCAGGTCCCGCATGAGGTCCTCCGTCGGATTGTTTCTGAGGTCTTTAAATATCTTGAGACGAGTATTTATATGATGAGAAAGGACGCTCGAGCCGTCGAGAATCCCATCTCCGCCATTTTTGATCTGGCTGAGGAGGTTACCGAGCAGCATCCCAAGTTCAAGAGGCTCGTGAAGTATGCGACGGTGTTCATCGCAGCTTGGTTGTTTGTCGACTTCCTGTTCATCGTGGGTTCTTCTCCCATCTCATTTCCCTTCCTTCTGATCCTCTTCATATCGCTCTTCCTGCTCAGATGGTTCGACCGCACTACCGCACGGGCGATTCTTATATCCGTCGCGACCGTGAACACGTTCCTAATCCTTCTGTTGTTCTGGGGCCCCGGGACCGTGATACTTGGCGGGATCCTGACGGGGCTCTTCATTCTGGGCATCGTCCTGCTCAATCTCATCCACGAGATCAGGACCTTCTTCGACTACTACTGGATACGTTACAGAGTGATCAAGAGCGTCAGGGACGAGGATCCCGTGATGTACATCCCGAAGGGCGAGAGCTCGGTCCAAAGGGTGCTCAGCTTCCTCGCACAAAGGAGCCCCGACCTCATGAAGCACTTCTCGGCGCCAGGGGCGGTCATGACTCCGGCAATCCTCAAGGGGCGGGGTCAGTTCTTCTATCAGTTCGACGCCTATGCCAGCAGACGTTCAGGCTCTCTGTGGAGGGCTTTGAAGCTCGGTTATCCAGGATATGCCATTTACGTCAAGAGTTTCGCCCAGAAACCCAGGCTTCAGGACCTCACGGCGCTCAAGGGGGCGGTAGAGGAAATCACGGCCTTCACGAAGCTCCCTCCCCGCAGAGTGATAGCCCTGTGGACGAGGAAGAGTGAGGAGACCCTCGATGATGACGCGTACGATTTCCTCACGGGCGAGGCAGGCGTCATTAGGGGCGGCGTCTCTCTCATGAATTGCTCGCTGGAACTCATTTCCGAGAACCCGGATGGAACGTACGATTTCATCCCTTACGTCTCGGATGTTCCGAGCCAGCAACGCTAGCGGGCCCAGGCGGGGATATCCCTATACTTGCAGTGGTCGAGTATCTGTTCGTGGTATATCCGCTTGTAGAACTCGTTGAACTGCCTGACGTGGAGCACGCCCTCTTTCGTTATTCTGATTCCGTATCTCTTCCCACTCTGGGATATCTCGATAAACCCGTCTTCCTCGAGCCGGCTCAGAACCTTGTTCGTCATCACGTGGTTCGACTTGATCTCATGCTTGATGTCCTCTTTTGACAGGGATGAGTCTTTCTGTCCCAGGATCTCGTCCAGTCGCTCCTCCAGACCCTCCTGATACAGGTCGATGTCGAGCTCACTGACCAGCCTGTTCAGGGCAAAACAGCAGTAAATCTTGTAGTCCTTGTACAGCGCTGGACTGATTCCTTGCACCCCCTGAGGGTTGGGAGAATAAAGATTCTCACTTCATATATCCCTTTTGGCGACAGACCACCACCTGAGAATGAAGCGGCACAGGAGGCTACGCGAGCGGCAGATGTCCCAGTCGACCCACTCTCTGGTCACGCGGGTATCAGGCGGGAGGAATATCTGTCAAGCTAATGCTCAGGCCCCGGCGGCGGGCCTCCTCGACCACCCGTTCCGGTCGAATTGCGGACTCCACGGAATGTGCGCCCGGTCGAACCTCCCCTGCAGCAATCAACTGCGCCATTATCGAAGCATGCCAGCCGGTGACCCGCTCCATTGCCGTGAACCCCGTTTCACTGTCATAGCGGTCCACGAGATCGACAATGACTTCAGCGGGCGCCTCGTCCCTTGTTCCGATGACCCGAATGTGGATGATGGCGATGTCGTGGATGGAGCCTTTGGCCACCTGTGGCTCGAAAAGCGCGTGGAACACGTGACGTGGGATGACCTCGTGGCCGTCAACCTCGATCGGAGACTCACTCAGGAGACCCAAGTCACGAAAGGTCACTATCTGGTCCCAGTGCCCTGCGTACCGCAATGTCTTGTTCTCCAGAGTCCGCAGGACCCCCTGGAGCCCCCAGGGAGCGGTGGAGAGCCCGCCAGTGGTCACTCTGGCCTCCATCGTCCCCAGTTCAGGTATCTTCACCATCTCGGCGCCCTCCAGAGCCGGAACCGAGACCAATTCCCCATCCCGCAGGAATGTGGCTTCTCCCGCATACTCGTTCGTGAGCCCAGCGATGCTGAAGGTCAGAGCATAGTTCCAGGGCGGTTCGGGGTTCAACGGGAGCCCCGCCTCGTATACGAATGCATGTTGCGGATCGCCCATTTGAGCCATGGCGTAGGCCAGGAGACTGACGTTCATCCCGGGACCCATTCCGCAGTCCGGGACCAGAGCCGCCCCCGCTGCCCGCGCCTCTTCGTCGAGTGTGAGCTGCTGCCGCGTGATCTCAGTGTTCCCGCCCAAATCCACCATGCTGACACCCAGCGGGATGGCGGTCTGCGCTACAGTCAGGTTGCAGGCGTAAGGGAGCCCGCTGAGCAGGACTTCCACCCGCTCTTCCTCCAGAAACCGCCGCAACGTCCGGTCCTCAGACGCATCGAGCACCTGAGAGCTCACCGGAGCTTCGGGAAAGAACTCGCGAACTCGTTCCACAGCGGCCTGGGCCTGGGCCAGTTTCGCATCCGCCAGGAGAAGTGTTTCAGGGGCACCGAATCGGGCGATGTCATAGGCAGCCGCTGTCCCCTGACGTCCAGACCCCAGAACGGCATACCGCTTCCCCATCGAAGCCTGTAACGGAAGCGGCATAGAAGTAGATTATGGGCGAATGAATGGGCCCTGGCAGGTTTCAGGCCAGAGGATTGCACAAGTCTTAGGTAGCGATTCTGGCCAGGAACACTTCTCAATCCGATGTACTGGTGGCGTAAACTTCATGAATGGCAAAAGTGAACCCGCCCCGGAACACTTTATGAGGGGCATAGCGATACCAACTGGGCTAATGCAGCTCGATCCAAACGGAGGGACATTGAGATGATTCCGAGACAGGAATTCGGACGTACGGGGCATCAGAGCACACGCGTCATCTTCGGTTCTTGGGCGTTCAAGAAGGCAACTCAGTCAGAAGCGAATCGCGTATTGGCGCTGTTGCAGGAATACGGAGTGAATCACATCGACACCGCGCCCATGTATGGTAACGCAGAGAAAGTCATCGGGCCCTGGCTTGCCAAGCATCGGGATGACTTCTTCATTGCCACCAAAACCCGCAGCCGCTCACGCCAAGGAGCCTTGGAC
>JAJISE010000068.1 GCA_022848865.1 Candidatus Thermoplasmatota archaeon
GAAACGCACGAACCGGCACTCGGCCACCGTGCACGTCTATCCCGCCACCGACCACGTGGTCCGCGCGATTGGGCTGCGACGTTCCGGTCCTCCACGTTTCGGCGATCTTGACGGTGACGGCCAGATCGAGATAGTCGCCGCGCAGGGCGGTTACCAGGGGAAGGCGGACTTCACGAGCGCCTACACTGCCCCACACATCTACATCCTGGACGGCTCGACGCATACGGTCGAGGTCGCTCTGGGCGGACGCGATTACATCGGCTGGACGCTTCAGATATTCATCGCCGTGCTGATCATCGTGCTCCTTGTCGGCCTGAACGTGTACTTCGGCCGGAAGCGGAACGCCTCAAAGAAAGGGAAGGAGCCCACATGATCGAGGAGATAGTCGTGGCGATGGCGATCGGCGGGGGTCTCGGGAACTCCTGGATATGCGCCCTCCTCTCGTTGGGCTGCTCGATCGAGGGCAAGAAGAGCGGCATCGCCTTCGTCGGCGGCAGGTTCCTCGGTCTCATGATCCTGGGAGCCGCGATCGCCGGACTGGGCCTCATTGCGAACCTTAAGCCGACATACTTCCTGATCGTCTTCGGGGCGTTCAGCATCGTTCTCGGCGTGTACGCCCTTCATCAGATCCTGAGGAAACCGTCTCACGATCACAAGCACAGGAAACCGCTGCTCTTTCGCGGCCGCGCACAGCGGGCGGAGTGCAAGAGGGAGGT
Organism: Candidatus Thermoplasmatota archaeon; assembly: GCA_022848865.1. Lineage (NCBI taxonomy): Archaea > Methanobacteriati > Thermoplasmatota > Thermoplasmatota archaeon. The sequence continues at coordinate 717 of JAJISE010000068.1, forward strand.
CATGGCGAACGGCGGCGAGCCGTGCGAGGAGCTCGATTCCCCGCCCAAGACCGCTTCGTTCTTCGCCCTGGGCGTCTTTAGAGGCGCCACGCCGTGCCTCAAGGTCGCCATTCTGGCCCCGCTGCTCATCTCCGTCGACTTCGGTCTTGCGATGATCATGGTCCTCGCCTACGCGGCGGTCTCGACAGTCTACCCGGTCATAGGACTGCTCTCGGGCAACCTGCTGAGAAAGACGAGGAAGTACGCCATTCACGTGAGGGTCGCGGCGGCAGTGCTCATCATCGCCCTTGGGGCTTACTTCATCATCAACGCCTTCGGAGGTCAGGGTCACTGATGGCGAGAGAACAGCGCATCTGGAGAATGAGACTGGTCTTCCAGATCGTGAGCCTCATCCTGGTCAACAGCATGATATTCGGGGTGATATCCTTCGGCGAGTCCCCGCTGGTGAGGGACATCTATCTGCCGAATGCGACGACGAAGTTCTTCAACAACGCTCCCACTCACTCGATCGTCTACAAGATCCAGGACACCTTGGCGGCCGAGTTCGACACGTTCTACTCGGACCTGGTCATTCCGCTCTTCATATTCCTGGTTCTCGTTGTGCTGCTCGGAAGGGTGTGGTGCGCGTGGCTCTGCCCGCTCGGGCTGCCCCAGGACCTGCTGTCGCTGTTACGCAAGAAGCTGGGCATATCCGCCTACCGCGTACCGCGGGCGGCGGGACAGGCGCTTCACGCGACCAAGTACCTGGCCCTCTTCATCATAATCTTCTACACGCTCAGCTTGGGCATCCCAGGTTCCGGCCTGTTCGAGTTCAGGACGGGGCTGGCCATTCCCTATGAGCAGCTGGACCCGAACAGGGCGCTCTATGTCTACCCGCAGATCGCCTTAGGTCTGCTCCCGCCAAGCACGATAGTGCCGTGGCTCTCAATCCTCACGACCATCTTCTTCCTCGTGATGTGCTTCAAGATCCGCAGGTTCTGGTGCTACATCTGTCCTGCGGGAGCACTTCAGGGCCTCTTTCACCGCCAGGCTCTGTTCCAGCTGAAGAAGGACGGCTCGAAGTGCACGAGCTGCGGGGTCTGCACGAGGGTCTGCCCGATGGGCATCCAAGAGGTCTATTCGGAGAGGAAGAAGGACAAGGTCACGCATCGCAACTGCACTCACTGCTACAAGTGCGTGGAGTGTTGCCCGGAGGACGACTGCCTGTACGCAACATTCCTGGGCCGGAAGTTCCTGAGTTCGAAATCAATGGAGCACTTTGACATTTAGGAGACATGATCATGAAGCTGATTGGCAAGAGGAAGAAGGGTCCGGATCCCGCTGAATCCGTCGAGCGCACGTCGGCCCAGAGGGCCAGGATCGAGACCCTTGTCGCGGGCCGCGGGGACGAAATCATACAGAGGACGAAGGAGAAGATATCCGCGGAGCTGGCGAAGCTCGCCTCGCTCAAGAACAGAGCGAAAGCGATGGACTATTTCGATGAGATGGCCCAGATCGACGGCCCTCGGGCGAAGGAGATTGAGGAGTTCAAGGCGAAGGGCGGCAAGGTCATCGGGACCTTCTGCCATTTCGTCCCGCTGGAGATCATCGACGCCTCCGGCTGCCTCCCGCTCAGGCTGGGGTGCGGACACCACGCCACCGTCGGTGTGGGCGAGAGCTATCTCGGAGACCCGAACCTTTGCCCGCTCGCGAAGTCGATGGCGGGGTGTGCCATCGTAGATGACTTCCCGCTGTACAGCCAGTGCGACTACATCATAGCCCCCTCGCCGTGCGACGCCAAGCTCAAGCTCGGAGAGGCCCTGAAGGAGATCGGGCCACTGCTGACGATGAACGTTCCCAGGGTGAAGGAGGGAGAGTCCATCCGAAAGCAGTGGATCGAGGAGATCAAGAACGTGAGGGACGCGCTGGAGAAGATCACAGGGAAGAAGATAGACAAGAAGAGCCTGAAGCGGTCCATCATCAAGTACCAGAAGGCGCACAAAGCGTGGAGGACGCTGCTGAGCCAGAAACGGAAGGCCAACGTCATCTGGGGAAGGGACTTCCTCCTGGTCGGATGGGTGAGCTTCATCGATGACATCGAGAGATGGACCCGCGAGGTGACGAAGCTCACGAAGGAGCTGAAGAGCATGGCATCCGCGGGCAAGCTCGTGGCAGGCAAGTCCACCCCGAGGGTCATGCTGGCTGGGTCGCCGGTAGTATGGCCGAACTGGAAGCTCCCGAACCTGCTCGAGGAATCGGGCGCGATAATCGTGTCGGACGAGCTCTGCTCGGGAACGCGGACCTTCTACGATCCCGTCGTCACGGACGAGTGGACGGAGAGGGCCATGATAGTCGCGATAGCCGAGCGGTACCTCTACCCGTGCACGTGCCCCTGCTTCTCACCCAACGTCGAGCGGGAGGACAGCGTCATGCGCGAGATAAAGGAGAGCCGGGCGGAGGGCGTAGTCTTCCACGTCCTGCAGGGGTGCCACCTGCACACGCTGGACGCGTCCCGCCTCTCAAGACCGCTCAAGGACAAGGGCATTCCGGTGCTCACGATCAGGAGCGAGTACCAGGACGGGGACATCGGCCAGATCAAGGTCAGGGTGGAGGCGTTCCTGGAGATGATCGAGGCGGGAGAGGACTCGCTGTTCGAGGACGTGTGAACATGACAACAGGAACAGTAGCTAATGAGCGGGACAGACACGCGGATTGGTTTCATCCTTGCTATTCCGAAGAGGCTCACAGGCAGTATGCGCGCATGCACCTGCCCGTGGCACCGCGATGCAACGTCCAGTGCAGATTCTGCAACAAGAAGTATGACTGCGTCAACGAGACGAGACCTGGCGTGACATCGAGTATACTGAGCGCGGAACAGGCTCTCGTCCTTGTCGACAGAGTGGTGGAGAGCGTGCCATCCCTGTCAGTCGTTGGGATTGCAGGCCCGGGAGACTCGCTGGCGAACGAGGAGACCTTCGAGACGCTCCGCCTCGTCGGGGAGCGCCATCCGGACCTCGCCCTGTGTCTGGCAACGAACGGGTTGCTATTGCCCTCGAAGGTTGAGGAGCTCATCGCTCTGGGAGTCAAGTACGTGACTGTGACCGTCAACGCTTTAGACCCTAGCATCGGCAGCGAGATCTACTCTTGGATCCGCCACGAAGGCGAGACGCTGCGTGGCCGAGATGCATTCCAGACCCTCTCCTCCAGACAGTGGGAGGGCGTGCATGAGTGTGTCGAACAAGGGATTGTCGTCAAGGTGAACTCGGTCCTTATCCCCGGAGTCAACGAGAACGAGCTGCCCAGGATAGCTCAGAGGTCCAGGGATGTCGGCGTCGATGTGATGAACGTCATTCCGTTCATCCCCGTCCACGGGAGCGAGTTCGAGAACAGGACCGCGCCCATGAGACAGGACGTCGAGCGGGTGCGTGAGGACTGCAACCAGTTCACGAGGCAGATCACCCACTGCGCGAGATGCAGGGCCGACGCGATAGGCTTTCTGGGATGCGATCAGTCGAGCGAGTTCTACCGAGACATGTAGGTCGAGAGTGAGATCATGAATCCCGCCCAAGATACACCGGAACCCCCCGCGAGCTTCGAGTGCAGTCTCGAGGATGGAGTGAGAGCCCGTTCCTGGCCGCACTTCCTGGCGGACAACGCGCCTACAATAGTGACGTACATGATCGGAGCCATGATGCTGCACTACTTCCATGTCTTTGCCGCTCTGGCCTACGTGGTCTACTGCGTCGTGAGCACGGTCTTCATCTGGAAATACGTCTGCACGTATTGCCAGTACTTCGGCGGCGTGTGCCAGTGCGGATTCAGCGTTGCCGCGACCCGCCTCTTCAAGAAGGGTGACGAGAGCAAGATAGGAAACAGGAAGAAGCTCTTGGCCGCCCTCGTGATACCCTGCTGGATGGCCCCTCCCCTGACGGCCATGTACATGCTCGTCGTCGGCTTCTCTTGGACGCTCCTGTGGCTGTTCCTGGCTTTCGCGATAATTGCCTTCGCAGTCACTCCATACATATCCTGGAAGATCGGATGCTGCGATATCTGGCGGTATATGTCTTGGAAGAGGTAGAGAAGAGTCGTTCAGCTGGAACTGGGGGCCTGTCCGACACACATTTATATGGTCTGGATACATTCATGCGAACGTGTGGGCAGAATCACAGGGCGTTCATCGTTGCCTTGAGGCTTACGAAATCGCAATTGACTCGCCAGTTCTCAAGGAGGTAGGTTTCAAATGACGAGAGGACCCTTTGTGGCTCTGCTCCTGGTCGGGCTGTTCTTCGCACTGCAGTGTTCCCAGTGCACGGGCCCCCTTGCCGATGAGCCGCAGGCACCGTTGGAGGACAACCGCGGGGATGACACTCCGCTTCCGAGCGGCACGACGTTGTTCCCCTGGCCGATGCACCTACACAATGAGCTTCACACGGCCTTCACCTCATCACCGGCTCCGGAAACGGGCGATGTGCTTTGGAGCAATGCCACTGGCCAATGGACATACGGTTCGCCCACGGTCGCGGACGGCATGGTCTTCATTGGCGCTGGAACCGGGGGTGGAGGAGACTACATGTTCGCCTTCTACCAGAACAACGGAACCCTTGCCTGGCAAACGCAGACGGATTCGACCGTGAGCGGGGGATTCGGGGTGACCTCTTCCCCAGCATATGCTGATGGATACCTGGTCTTCGGCGGGGACAGGATCTACTGTCTGTACGCAGACACCGGAACTGTCAAGTGGAAGGTCGAGAACCCCCCGTTCAACTCACTGTGGGGATCTGGCACGCCCACAATCGCGGATGGAGAGGTCTTCATTGGTGGGAGCGATAGAAAGGTCTACAACATCGACCTGGAAACAGGCACGGTTCTCTGGACGTTCCAAACTCTGTCATCGGGTTCCTTGAACTACGGTCTGTATGCGGCTCCGGCGGTGTACAACGGCTACCTCTACGTGGCCGCATGCGACGGATGGGTCTACCAAATCCTGATTAATCAACCCGGCCCGACA
>JAJISE010000069.1 GCA_022848865.1 Candidatus Thermoplasmatota archaeon
ACAAGACCGCCCTCGTCATCGGAGGCGGATTGAGCGGGATGACAGCCGCATTGTCCCTGGCGGAGCATGGGATAGAGACGCATCTCATCGAGAAAACGGACGAACTCGGCGGGAATCTGAGGAGGATAACGCACACGCTCAGAGGAGAGGATCCTCAGGAGATGCTCAAGAAGGCAATAGGGAAGGTGCAAAGCAACGAGAGAATAACGCTTCACATGGGAACGGAAGTTGAGTCCGTCGACGGATTCATAGGCAACTTCCACACGACGCTAGCGAACGGGGACGAGTTCGACCACGGCGTCGTGATAGTCGCCACAGGTGCTATCGAGTACAAGCCCACGGAGTATCTGTACGGGAAGAGCGATCACGTCATGACGCAGCTCGAACTGGAAGAGAGGATGCTGCACGAGGACTTCAAGCCCGAGAGCATAGTCATCATACAGTGTGTCGGTTCTCGCGTCCCCGAGTACCACAACTGCAGCCGCATATGCTGTTCTACATCCATCAAGAACGCGCTGTGGGTGAAGGAGAGGTATCCCGAGACGCCCGTGTACATACTGTTCAAGGACATTCGTACGTACGGATTCAGGGAGAGGTACTACCGGGAGGCGTCAAGGAAGGGAGTCATATTCCTCAGGTACGACGACGAGAACCCTCCCGAGGTCGCGGAGGAGAACGGGAAGCTGAGGGTTGTGGTGAAGGACAGATACATCATGGAAGAAGTCCTTCTTGAGCCTGAGTACGTCGTGCTCAATGCAGCCACAAGGGCGAATCCTGGCAACAAAGCGTTGTCGGAGATCCTAAAGGTCCCGTTGAGCGGGGACGGGTTCTTCCTAGAAGCTCACAGAAAGCTCCGACCTGTGGAATTCTCGACCGACGGAATGCTTCTGTGCGGTCTTGCTCAAGGACCCAAGTTCACGGATGAGAACGTAGCTCAGGCCCAAGCCGCCGCATCCAAAGCGATGGTCGTCCTCTCGAAAGATACCCTAGCCGCAGGAGGATCCATCGCCCACGTGGACGAAGAGGTCTGCGTCGGATGTGAGACTTGCGAGGCGATATGCCCCTATAGTGCCATCCAAGTGGATGATGAGAAGGGGAAAGCCGTCGTCACTGAGGCGCTCTGCAAAGGCTGTGGGAGCTGTGCGAGCGGTTGTCCCGAGAGGGCGATAACTCTCAGACACTTCACGCGTGACCAGATACTCTCCCAGGTGACCGCCATAATCGAGATGATGGAGGCGATCCCTTGACCGACTTCGATCCTCACATCGTGGGCTTCCTGTGTAACTGGTGCTCGTACGCAGGCGCCGACTTGGCGGGCGTCTCCAGGATTCAGTATCCCACCAACATCGGCGTTGTCAGGGTGATGTGCAGTAGCAGTATCGATCCCGTGGTCCTTGTTGAGACGATGATACGAGGGGCGGATGGAGTGCTCATTGCGGGATGCCATCCTGGGGACTGCCACTACGATACAGGTAACCTTCAGGCCGAGAGAAGAGTGAAGGTCGTTCGCAGGCTGCTTGACAAATGCGGGTTGGAACCGCAGAGAATCAGACTGGAATGGATCTCTGCATCGGAGGGGTCGAGGTTCGCAGAGGTCGTGGACAGCTTTGTCGAGGAGATCAGAGAGCTGGGTCCCAATCCCGTGGCGGGCGACCAGCCCGACTTGGACGTTCTGGAAAGCCTCTACGTTGCCAGGGATGTCCTTGGTGACTTCAGACTCAATCTTCTAGTGAGCAAGGAGCACCAGATCGAGGACGTATCCAACGTCTTCGGGGAGAGAATCCCCAAAGAACGGATGGACGAGCTCCTGAAGACGGTGGTGAGCGAGGAGTTCAGTCGATGCAACTTGCTCATGCTTGCCAGAGATTCTCCCGTCTCTGTGCAGCAGATGGCAGATCGAACAGGACTCCCAGAGGAAGAGGTGCTTGACCACACCGTCGTGCTCGTGGACAGAGGTCTTCTGAAGGTCGATAGAGTCGATGATGGCTCTCCGCTCTATCTCACCATCCCACAGGATCGTGGAAGGATATCCACTCTACCTGCTTGGGCTCAAGTGGAGAAGAGGAGTATTGAATCAAGCATAAAGAACCTGCCCGATGTCGACGAAACGACAAAGGCATGGATAGTCAGAGAGTTGCTGCTTACGCTTAGGTGTCATAACTGTGAAAGAAGAAGGAGTGACGCGTGTCACTTCTCGGTCTGCATCAGGGGCCTGATGTCTGGGGTGGTCGGATGAGTGATGAAGAAGGCAAGATCGGAGCCGTTATGGTCGTTGGTGGTGGAATCGCTGGGATGCAGGCCGCTCTCGACCTCGCAGATAGTGGTTACCTCGTGTACGTCGTTGACTCGTCTCCCAGCATTGGGGGAGCGATGGCCCAGTTGGACAAGACATTCCCCACTCATGACTGCGCCATGTGCATTTTGTCACCCAAGCTCGTTGCGACGGGCCGGCATCAGAACGTGAAGCTGATGATGGCAAGTGACGTTGATGCGATAGAAGGAAAGCCTGGCAATTTCACCGTGTCCGTCAAGAGAAAGGCGCGGTATGTGGACGAGACCAAATGCACCGGTTGCGGACTTTGCACACTCAGATGTCCGATAGAGGTCAGGGACGAGTACAACAAGGGGCTCAAACTGAGGAAAGCGATATACCTCAAATACCCGCAGGCGGTCCCGCCCGTTCACACCATAGACCGGGACCACTGCATCGGATGTGGTGTGTGCGAGACGCAGTGCGAGGCGGGCGCCATAGACTTCTCCGGCGAGGAGGAGCTCGTCAAGGTCGACGTCGGGTCCGTCATACTGGCCCCGGGCTTCTCTGAATTCGATCCTAGGCTGAAGACGGAATACGGATATGGCGTGTTCAAGAACGTGCTCTCTTCCGTCGAGCTGGAGAGAATGCTCAGCGCAACGGGCCCGTACAGGGGCATGGTTCTAAGGCCCTCCGACGGCAAGATGCCAAAGCGAATGGCGTTCATCCAGTGCGTCGGGAGCAGGGACGTTCAGGTCGGAAACCCGTACTGCTCCTCCGTGTGTTGCATGTTTGCTGTCAAGGAGGCCCTCATCGCTCGAGAGCACACTCCTGGCCTAGAATCCCACATCTTCTTCATGGACATGAGGGCGTTCGGCAAGGAATTCGATGAGTACTATGCTCGGGCGGAGGAGGAGCACGGAATCGTGTTCACGAGGAATGCGAGAGTAGCAAGGGTGAGCCAGAATCCGGAGACGAACAATCTCTATCTGTGGTATGCCGAACATGGCAAGATGAAGAAAGAGGAATTCGACATTGTCGTTCTCTCGATCGGATTCGACTCTCCTAAGGATGTCGAAAAGCTGACAGAGAAGCTGGGAATAAAACTGAACAAGCATGATTTCTGCCAAACTGACATGTTCACGCCTCTCGATACGTCAGAGCCCGGAATCTACGTCTGTGGTGCGTTCAGCTCGCCCAAGGACATTCCCGACAGTGTTGCCCAGGCGTCCGGGGCCGCGTGCAGAGCGATGAGTGAGATCGCTGGGGCGCGGGGAGCCATGGTGACCGTTAAGGAATACCCACCTGAGATTGATGTCTCGGGACAGGAACCCAAGATCGGAGTGTTCGTCTGTCACTGCGGGATAAACATCGGAGGCGTTCTTGATGTCCCGAGTCTTGCCGAGTATGCGAAGACCCTCCCGAACGTCGTCCACGCCGAAGACAACCTTTACACGTGTTCCCAGGACACTCAACAGAGAATCAGCGAGACGATAATGGAGAAGGGATTGAACAGGGTCGTTGTGGCTTCGTGCACACCCAGAACGCACACGACGATATTCCAGAACACGCTCATGGAGGCGGGTCTGAATCCTCACCTCTTCGAAATGGCCAACATCCGAGATCAATGCTCCTGGGTTCACATGAACGTGCCCAAGAGGGCCACGAAAAAGGCGAGGACGCTCATACGCATGGCAGTGGCCAAAGCGTCCTTGCTTGAACAGCTGAAACCTGCAGAGGTCGAAGTCGTCAAGTCAGCTCTCGTGATCGGGGGAGGCCTCTCAGGAATGACTGCTGCAGTGGAGCTGGCAAGGGCAGGTTTCGACGCCCATCTGGTCGAGAGAGATAGTGAACTCGGAGGTCTCCTCAGGAGGATTCACTTCGGCTGTTCGGGAGAGGATGTTCAGGGGTTCTTGGGGCGACTCGTGAAGCAGGTAGAGGACGATGATAGGATCCGCGTATACACAAGTGCGGAACTCAAGGAGGTTTCTGGATCAGTGGGAGATTTCACCGCCGTAATCGATTCGGACGGGGAAGAAACCGAGACCCATCAAGGTGTGATAATAGTCGCCACCGGCGGGGAGGAGTACGAACCTACCGAGTATCTATACGGTAAGGACCCGCGAGTCATGACCCAGCTGGAATTCGAAGAGAAGCTCGCAACAGAGGGCGAAATCGATGCGAAATGCATCGTGATGGTGCATTGCGTGGGCTCCCGGACGACAGAGAGGCCGTATTGCAGCCGTGTCTGCTGCACCGAGAGCGTGAAAAACGCGTTGAGGGTCAAGGAAATGAATCCGGGGATTGCCGTCTACAGCCTCTTCCGAGACATGAGGACCTACGGATTCCGGGAGGAGTTCTACCGCGAGGCGGCTGAGAAGGGCGTCGTCTTTATCAGGTTTCTCGAGGAGAACGAACCTGTGGTGAGCATTGACGATCAGGGAAAACTGGAGGTCAGAATCCTCGACGACATACTGCAGGAGGAATTACTGATCAACCCGGACTACGTGGTTCTGGCGGCCGCAACGCTTCCCGCACGGGGGAACGAGGAGCTCGCCAGGATGCTGAAGGTCCCCTTGAACAGTCACGGATTCTTCCTTGAAGCCCACATGAAACTCAGACCCGTGGACTTCGCGACGGACGGCATCTTCCTTTGCGGGTTGGCCCATCTTCCGAAGTTCTTCGAGGAGAACGTGTCGCAGGCCTGTGGCGCAGTGTCTCGCGCATTGAGCATACTCTCACAGGACACGCTTGAGGGAGAAGCCACAATCGCCCTCGTGGATGAGTCCATGTGCAGGG
>JAJISE010000070.1 GCA_022848865.1 Candidatus Thermoplasmatota archaeon
GGGCGGAGTGGCTACAGGGGCCACTGGAGCCGGCATTGGGGCAGCCGACGGCGCTCCACTAACAGGCTCACTAACATGTCCTTGTGGTTCACTCATATCATAACATCCTCCTCAACTGAGGTAAACTGACATCACTCTATCCCGTAAAAAGGTTCTGTCATAGAGAGGGTGGGAGAACTTCGGGGTGGAAGCTTGTCCGAGGCCTCTAGTGATCGCTCAACTCATGGGCCATGTGTCGGATGGCACATCGCTGGGATGCCTTCATCCACCATTCACAATCTGAACCCATACAGTCCTGGGCTATGTGTTCCTTGCCAGTGTTCCAGGCTGATATGGGACACTTCGTTCTCTTCTCAGCCTCGTCCTCAGTCATTCTCCTTCCTCTCCTTGTCCCCCTTCTGCCAAGCTGTCTCCAGCCACGCTGCAAAGTGGGCTGGATCAGAGAGTCTCAGTCCCAGCCTCAGAGAGAGAATGAATCTACATGTATGAAATGGTTGTGGCGAAAGGGTTAAGACTTACTCAGATGTTGCTTATGTCAAGAGGGAAACACTTGTCTGGACCAGAGCATTCGCCCCCGCCACCGCCCCCTGAGAGCTCTAGGGCGATACTGAGCCGAAAAGTAGTATCCACCATCATCGCCCTGATAGTTGTCGCTCTCGTTCTCTATGCCGTCTTTGTCCCTCGATTCATAGAGCAGAAGAGGGATGCTCGCTATGACATCGTGTCCGAATACTTCTGGGTGTGGGATAGCTGGGACTGTCTCTCCTACGGCCAGCATATGGTGTGTCAGAAGCGCGGATGGGTGCGACACATTGACTTGCGAGTCACAATCAGGGCAGTTGAGAAAGATGCATTCTACGGCATATCCTATCAACTGACCGGAGGTTACAACTCAAGCGTTGTCATGAGCTACAGTCCAACTGGAGGCTACATACACGCAGGGGAAGTCCGCAGTATCAAATGCGAATTCGATGACATCAGGATACCGGAAGATGGCTATCAGAGTGGCGGGTATGATTTCGAGTATAGCATCTCTCCACCCAAGGTCGTGGAAAAGGAGAGGCAAACAATCTTCGAGTGGCTAACAGAAGGACTGTGAGGATCGCTGAGAGTGAGAAGAGATTGTGGTAAAAGGGTTAGGACTCCAGGTCAGATAATGAAGCTTGGGGTGGGGATATGGCAAAGAGACGCATGACTGAGGACGATGTATCAAAGTCAGCTGAAAGGCATATCAGAAGAGAATTCCACACAGAAGGTACAGCCATTCTGCATCCAGAGGCTACACAGAAGAACATGAAGAGACCTGATATGATTGTGGTGATCGACTATCAAACGGAAAGGAGACAATGGGTTGTTCACTCAGTTGAATCGAAAGTGGACAGAAGGTATCTGGTGGTCAGGGACAAGCGGTGTGTTTGCAGTGGGGTAAAACAAGCTCGGGAATACAAAGGGAACTTCAGGTGGCTTGCCATCTCTCAAGAGACTGCCGATGACCTACCGGATGACGAATGGAGAAAGCTGAAGCGAGACTGCAGAAACACGGTACACGATGTAGGACTGATTGTCTGTCTCAGAACCAAAGCTGAGGTGTGGATCAAGCCCGGCTACCACCCAGGGGATTTCATCCACGACTACAAGGAAGCGGACGAATACGTCAGAGGACTTCTGGACGGTTGATTCTTGGGCATTATGCTGACTCCCCTGGCTAAGTCTCTTCCATCGCGATTCCATCTTCGTTCTCAGGCTCAGATTCCTGCTCACAAACGTTGGTTCTGCTAATACTGTCAAAGATATGCATAGAGAAAGGGTCTCACGGCCTCATTGGGTGGGTGGGATCGGTCTTCTTCAGATAGTAGAACATGCGGTCTCCAAGGGGGCTCTTGGCGACAAGCGAAGAGCTGGTTGCGATCTCCTCCAGCTTCTTCACCTTTTCACCGCGGAACGGAGACCCGTGGATCCCGTGCCTCTTCTGTACGATGCGGAAACCGAGGTCCTTGACCAGCCTCTCGAAGGTCGAATGCCCGAAGAAGAAGACGTGCGGCGGGTAGTGATAGGACCACCATGCGGGGCCTCGGAGCCTGGCAAGCGCGCTCTCGGAATCCGGGGTCGAGACGACGAGCAACCCGTCCCGGGCGAGCATCGTGCCGACCTTCTTCAGCGCCTCGGCGGGGCGGTAGAGATGTTCGATGACCTCGTACATAGTTATGAGGTCGAACTCGAGCGGGAACTCCGCCTCCGCGATGCTGCTCACCTGCACGTCGATCCCCTTCGCCCTCGCCAGCTCGGCCCGCTGCGGGTTGATCTCCACGCCGTGCCTCTGCCAATCGTCGCCGAGCATCGTGAGGAAGGCCCCGTCCCCGCATCCGACGTCCAGGGCGTTGCCGCCGTTCGGCGCGAGCTCCCTGATCGTCTCCACCTCGAGCTGCCACTGAGGGTGCCTCTCGAAGCCCCGGCGCTTGGCCTTCTGGTACTCCAGTTCGGCAGCCTCGAGCTCATCGATCTCGGGCGGGTCCGCAACCTGGACGACGCCGCAGGATCCACACCTGACGATCTCGCGGTCCTTGGCGGGGAAGAGTCTGGAAGTCTGCCCGCCGCAAATCTGGCACTCCATCTGAACGAAGGGAAGTGCTGGGAATAGAAAAGACTTGTGGGGCGCTGTCAACCCAGGCTGCCGACAACAAGTATAAATCGGAGGAGGGAAAACACCCCCACGAATGGAGGACAAGCGCCGCGCCCTCATAGCCCTCGTTCTTCTCTCTCCTCTGACAGCGGAGCTCCTGTCCGGCTCGTCCCCGCCGCTGGAGTTCTTCTTCCCGCCAGGGTTCCTCCTGCTCGTGGGGCTCTACGGCAGCGGTGTCCTCCTCGTGAGGGAGCTCGCTCTGAGGTGGGACAAGGGCTGGCCCTCCGTCCTGCTGCTCGGGGCGGCCTACGGGATACTCGAGGAAGGGCTGATCGTCAGGAGCTTCTTCGACCCCGGTTGGATGGACCTGGGCATCCTCGGGGAGTACGGCAGGTGGGCCGGCGTCAATTGGGTGTGGAGCGTCTGGCTGACAATCTTCCACGGCCTGGTGAGCATCGCTGTCCCGATCATCCTGGTCAACCTCATGTATCCCTCCCAGAAGGGCGCGAGGCTGACGACGGACCCTCAGCTCCTGCTTCCCGTCCTCGCGCTAATCGTCATCACGGCGATCTCGCCTTTCCTCTTCGAGTACACGCCAGAAGCCCATCTGTATTCCCTCGCGGTCCTGTTCATGGTGCTCTTCGGCCTTGCGGCGTACGCGTTCCCGGGGGACTGGCCCAGGATGAAGAGCGATGCCCCCATTCTCCCGCCATCCTACTTCTCAGCGATCGGGTTCCTGTACATGCTCTTCAGCCTCGTGATCGTCTACGCCCTGCCGGGGCAGGGTCTGCAGCCCTACGCCGTCATCACCCTGCTCTGTCTCCTCAGCTGCGGTGCGCTCTGGGTCCTGATCAACTCCGCCGGGAGGGGATACAACGAGATGGCGCTGCTCGCGCTCGTCGCGGGCCTGCTGGCGCCGTTCATCATTGTCTCCTTCGTGCACGAGGCGAACGGGATCATCGGCATGAGCCTTGTCGGGATATCCTACGCCGTCTACCTCTTCCTGCTGATGGTCAGGGTCGGGAGGGGAGCTCCCGAGGCCAAGGCGAGGAAGGTCCCGATAGGCACCGGGAAGAACCTTTAGACGCGTGGTCAATCACGATGCGATGATCACCATCGAGAGGCGTCTCGCGGCGAGGCACCCGGACCTCAGGGTCGTGGCCCTCACGGTCACCGGCGTCACGGTGGAGAGGACTTCGGCGGACATGGAGGAGCTGAGGGATGCGCCGGTGCGCCAAGTGAGGTCGAAGATATTCTCATCGAATGACTTATAAACCCGTAGGATTCTTCGCAATCGGGATTCACGTGGCCGAACAATCACCTCTGACAGGGAAATGCCCTCACTGCGGCGGCGAGATGGAGTCAGGGTTCCTCGGGAGCGAGAGCTTCGTGAGCGGGATGAAGTGGTTCAAGGAGAAGACCATACTCGACGTTGGCGGGGAGAAGATCAAGGAGCCAGGGATGAGCGGGATGGTCTACCTTGACGGGTTCATCTGCAGGAAGTGCAACACGATCGTCGTCACCTACTAGCCCGGCCGCGGGTCTCGTCACCACCGTCCTTTTCGTCATCGTCCTGGGTCTCATAGTCGCAGGCTTCCGTGAACTGGAGACCTGCCGTTCTCTCTCGGATGTGCTTCGAACTCCGAGGGACCATGACCTCCTCGCCATCGACCAGGACCACGTCGAAGAGGTTGTCCCGGATTATCGGCATCATCCGCGTGGACCGCTCCGGCTCGATGAGCACGCGGACCTCCGGCGTCCTTACCCGCACCCCGAACAGGCCCACGCCCTCCTTGCGGAAGTAGAACCGGTTCCGATAGGCGTTTATCGCGTTCCCGAGAGGCATCCCCACCGCCGAGAAATCCGCCCCGAGCTGGTATGCCACGGCCTGCCTTATCGCCTCCCGCCAGTTCTCCAGCTTCATCTCGACGGCAATGATCCTGCCGTTCCCGACCGCCACCATGTCGACCCACCTGTTGACCATCCTCACCTCCGCGAACGTCCGATAACCGTGCTCGGCGAAGAATGTCTCGAGACTACCCCTCAAGTGTATCTCCTTCAGTCCGGACACGTTCGAGAGACACGCGACTGGTCTTATGAATGAGAGGCAGGGGGATTCGTGAAAGTGTGGGAGCTAGTCGCCCCGACCGAACACGACGAGGAAGATCCCCGCCAGAACGAGAGGCCCGCCAAAGATCACGAAAACGGAAGGGACCTCTGAGAGGAGGAAGTAGGCCAGTACGGATGACAGTATGGGCTCCGCAAGTATGCTTGCCGAGACCAACAGGGCCGCGACGTAGCGCAGCGCCCAGTTGTACAGCGTGTGCCCGAA
>JAJISE010000071.1 GCA_022848865.1 Candidatus Thermoplasmatota archaeon
GAGGGACCATCACTCCGGAGTGCGGTATTCGCCACCCACACGCGGGACGGCACTACGCAGACGGCGAGGCATAGGGGTCTCTGACGCAGTGGAAGCTCTTCACGTGGCAGGAACGAACCACAAGTTTATTAGGCAGCGATGACTCGGACTGCAATACGCGCAGGAATCAGGAGCTTCTAAGAACCTTTTTCTTGTCGAGAAAATAGGAGAGTGAACAATGGATAGAGAAACGCATAAGGCAACCTGTTCTGACTGCGGCCAGGAGTGCGAAGTCCCCTTCAAACCCGACCCAGACAGACCGGTATACTGCCGAGATTGCTGGTCGAAGAGAAGACCGCAGAGAAGTGGAAGGTTCTAGAAGTCGATACTGACACACAAACGAGATCGCGTGGAGATTGATCGTTTCTGTTGCTTGATGGTTCAGTTGTAACGCTGGTCCGGACACCAATGCCCGGTCTGAAGTTCTTCTCCCGTATCCTGTCGGATTCAGCAGGCTAAGGTCTCTACCTGGGCTCAACAACCCGAGATCAAATCGTCCTCGTAGTCCTCGATCTCTTCGACCTCGATGGGGTCATCGGGGACGAAATGCTCGAATAGGTAGGTCCATTCCTGAGCGGACACGAGCCTCTTAGTCTTGGATATCCTCGTTGTCCTGACGCCCGTGACGCCTTCAAGAGGCCTCACATAGCGCTCGACGAATGTTCTCAGCGTAGTCTCCCCCCTGCAGGAATAGGACACGAAAATGTCGCCTCCCTCTCCCCTGAGCGTGTAGGCTATGTAGTTCGGCACAACGGACTGCGTTGGCTTGTAGCGGGACAGTGTATCGTATGCCTTCTCCAGGGAACGGGGCTCACACGACACCGCGATCGTGAACCTCTTCAGATTCTGAAACGTGCCCTTTGGGACGGGGAAGAACCTTGGATTCGTCAGACAGATGAGCTTGACCGACCTCACGTATCTCAATGGAGCCACGTGGGTCAGCACACACTCCGAGATGCTGCTCAAATCTTTCGCGCCGACGAAGAGACTGATGTCCTCCCGCATGTCCCTGTGCGTGAGGTAGACGATCTGGCACTTGGAGCTGCTCCAATCATCGTGATTCTCGATAACATGGCGCCACATCTTCTTGAGATTCTCCGGCTTGTAGGCGGTGACTCCCCCTTCACCTTCTTCCTTCAGCCAGACTCTGACGCGGACTATTGCCAGCATTCAACACCACCCTCCCAGTACAGGTTGTACGGCGAAGAGATCAATACTAAATTGATATCGACAGACTGCTATTTCTCTTTTTGGGAGGCGGGGAACAGGATTCAGGATTCCGAGAGAAAGCATCGAGATAGAACTTGGATTCGCCGGGACCGAGGTTCGCATTAGACTGCGCGGCTCCGGGAAGCCACATTCCAAGATCTCATCAAGCACCGAACTTCACCTCACGATTCCTGGGCGACATAAAGGGGGGATGCCGCCTCGATTCTATCCAACTTCATCAAATGCCTTTTTCGCATTATGGCTATCTGGTTCAGAACGCGATCGCTCGGCATTCCTGTCAACTCCGCGATCCTTTTGACAGACAGAGGCTCCTTCCTCGCGATCCGGAGTATGAGATACCTATCGAACTCGTCATCCATTGCCTGGTTGAGGAGTCCGTCCAGCTCGTCTTCTGTGAGTTTTTTTCCATAAACATTGCCCAAGTCTATGGCCTCAATCTGCTTGTTAATCAGAGCTCTCGGCCGGAAATCCTCGGCCACCTCCTTCGCTACAGCAAGAAGTCGCATCCGATCCTCGTCTGGATCCTCACCAGCAACTGGATTCGGACCCATGCCTCGTATGAGACTTGTGAAATCTGACATTGTACTGGCAAATCGGGCTCCTTCTGACGCAGATATCCATTCCAACATGAATCGACGCGGGTCGATTCCTGCCTTCTCGATCAGCCTTCTAGCAAGTTTCATTCTCCTTTCCGCGTAGTAGTTCCCCTTCGTGTAGTGACAATCACCAAGATGACACCCCGCCACGAACACGCCATCAGCACCGTGAAGAAGCGCCGCCAGTATGATCGGCGGGTCCACCCTTGCGGAGCACATCACTCGAATGATGCTGACATTCGGGGAGTACTGGAACCGACTGACTCCGGCGAGATCCGCGGCCGCGTACGAACACCAATTGCAGAGGAAGCCAACGATTCGGGGGTTGAATCCTTCGTCCGCATGACTCCCAGCCGAGGCAATTGCAGCTACCTGGGCGAGTATCTGATCCTCGGTGAAATGCTTCACGGTCGTTGCCCTTGCGGGACAGCCGCTGGCACAACTTCCACAACCTTTGCAGAGGGCATCAGTGACGAGGGCCTTGCCTCCATCTTCGTCGACGTGAATGGCATCGAACGGACATATGGACTCGCAGGTTCTGCAACTGACGCAGATATCTTCGTCAACGAAGGCAACCGATCCTTCTGCCGCCAGATGTTCCTTTGACAAGAGCGCCACAACCTTCGCTGCCGCGGCATGGGCCTGCGCCAGGTTCTCGTCCACGAATTTCGGACCCTGAGCAAGACCACACAGGAATATCCCTTCAGTCGAGAACTCCACTGGCCTCAGCTTCCTGTGCGCTTCGAGGAAGAAGCCATCTCCGCCCAAGGGAACCTTCAATATTTCCGAAAGCCTCTCGTTGTCCGGGCTGGGCCTGGTCGCAGCATTGAGGACCACATGCTCGGGCCGGAGCATTATCTCCTCCCCGAGGAAGCGGTCCTTGACGACGACCTTCAGCTTCCCGTTCTCCTCCCGTACATCTGGCGGGTTATCGTCGTTGTACCTCAGGAAGATGATCCCTCTTTTGGATGCCTCTCTGTAGAATCTCTCTCTGAATCCGTACGTCCTTATGTCCTTGTACAGCACATACACAGGCGTTTCAGGATACCTCTCCTTCACCCACAGCGCGTTCTTGATGGACGTGGAACAGCATATGCGACTGCAGTTGTGATACTCGGGTACTCGGGAACCGACGCACTGAATAATCACGATGCTACCGGGATTGAAGTCCTCTTGCAGCATCATCTCCTCTAGCTCGAGCTGGGTTATCACGTGATCGTTCTTCCCGTACAGATACTCCGTGGGCTCGTACTCGACGGCACCGGTGGCCAGTATCACAACACCATGGTCTATTTCCTTCCCGTTCGACAGTTCCGTTCGAAAGTCCCCCACAAATCCGCTTACGGATTGGACTTCGCTCTCCATATGCAGCGTTATTCCCTCTTTGCTTCGCACTTCCCCTATCATATCCTTGAGCAGTTCCTGAGGATCCTCACCCACGAGGGTGTGTGTCACCCTCCTCAGGTTCCCGCCAAGCTCGCTGCTCTTCTCCACGAGATGTGTCTCTATCCCGTGTTCCGCCAATGACAATGCGGCGGCCATTCCCGACAGCCCGCCGCCGATCACGAGAGCCCTATTCGTGACGGGAGTAGATGTTCTTTGGATGGGTTCCAGCAGCCTCGCTTTCGCGACAGCGGCCGCGACGAGGCCTTTGGCCTTCTCGGTAGCCCTCTCGGGCTCCTTCGAATGCACCCAGGAACAGTGTTCGCGTATGTTCGCCATCTCGAAGAGATACGGGTTGAGTCCGGCCTCCCTTATCGTCTCCTGGAAGAGCTTCTCGTATGAACGGGGCGAGCAGGAAGCAACAACAATTCGATTCAGGTCGTGCTCCTTGATGGCCTCCTTGATCTTGTCCTGCGTCGTGACCGAGCAGGTGTACAGGTTGTCCTCGGCGTAGGCCACGTTCGGAAGCGTCCTCACGTGCTCGACGACGGAGGGGACATCGACGACACCGCCGATGTTGATGCCGCAGTGGCAGACGAAGACGCCAACGCGGGACTCCTTTCCGGAGACATCGATTTCTTCGGGCAACTCCTTGACGAGCGCAACATCCCGCTCCCCGCCAGTTGCCAACAAGGAGAGATCGGCAACGGCAGAAGCCTGACAGACGCTATCAGGGATATCCATTGGTGCATTGGCCACTCCGGCAACGTACACGCCAGGACGCGATGACTGAACAGGCTCGAACCTCTTAGTCCGAAGGAAACCGTATTCATCCAGGTTAATGTTCAACGCCTTGCAGAGTTCGGGAAGATTGGCGCGCGGTTGCAGACCGACCGAGAGGACGACCAAGTCGTAGGTCTCCTCCATAATCTCGCCCTCCTCGAGATACGCGATGATGATATTGTCCCCCTCTAGAGTCTCCTCCAGAGAAGCAACTCTGTTGTTCCTCGTTATCTGTATCTCATACTCTTCCTCTGCCCGCAGACGATAGTCCTCGAACTCCCTGCCGTACGCGCGCAGGTCCATCGCGAAAATATGGACATTGATGCTCTCGGCATGTTCCTTGGCAACAATAGCCTGCTTGAGAGCATACATGCAACAGACGGAGGAGCAGTACTCCCCGCCGCGAGATACGGAACGACTTCCCACGCACTGTATGAATGCTATGTTCTCAGGCTCCTTCCCGTCGGAGGGCCTGACTATCTCTCCCTGCGTTGGACCTGATGCGCTGAGAAGCCTCTCGAACTCGAGGCTAGTAATCACATTCGGGTAGACACCGTAGCCGTACTCGTGTATCACGGAGGGATCGAACACGTCCGCTCCGGATGCTATGATGACGGAGGCTATGTCTATCCTCACTTCCTCCTCGCTCTGATCGAAGTCGATCGCCTTGGCCTCGCAGAACTTCTCGCAGGCCCTGCACTTGCCCGTCTTGAAGTATATGCAGTTGTCCTTGTCTATGACGTAAGTCGAGGGAACGGACTGAGGATACGCGCGGTAGACCGCCTTCCTCTCGGAAGTGGAAGCATCATACTCGCTCGGAAGCTTGACGGGACACTTCTCCGCACAGATGCCGCAGGCGACGC
>JAJISE010000072.1 GCA_022848865.1 Candidatus Thermoplasmatota archaeon
TCGCCATGATGGTTCCGTAGAACGTGAAAGAGAAAGCGATAATGAACACGACCAGTTTCTCTGGGGGAATGCCCAGGTGTTGATGCATCGCTCTCGCTCCTAAGATCAGGCCCAGGATGCCGACGATGTTGGACATCCCGTACAGGAAGTAGTAAGGGGCCATGTCCCTGCTCCGGCCGATGACGCCCACCCCGACGACAAGCCCTATGGCAGGTGAGACGACGGCGAACAGAAGCAGGAATGTGAGGATTCCGTGCGTTTCGAACAGACTGTGAACGTATGCGGCACGGGCCACGTGTTCGGGCTCCGCCTCATCGATCCAGAGGTCCTCGGTCAGGGCACTTGAAGGTGCCGACAGCTCTATTATCGTGAATTCCCTGTTCCAGCTTTCGGTGATCGATTCGACGAATCTCCGAAGCTCGTAAGAATACTCGTCCCAAAGAGCAGCATGGGTGCTCCCCTGCCAGTAGTACGTGAGTTCCGTGTACGACCTGATCCCATCATATATCCTCGGTGACACGTGTCCTATCACCAGAACCCTCATCGGCACAACATGGCTCCCGTATATGCTCGTCAGAATCAACGGATAGTACATCCTGTCCGTGGGGAATCTGACAATGATGCCAGGCTCTTTGAGCGTTATCCCTGTCTCCTCCACCCAGGTCACCACGAAGGAGAAATCATCCTGGACATAGGCGTCCAACTGCGGGATTACGCCCTCAGAGATCTCCAGGCCGTTGCCCGCCAGATAGTTGTAGATACCTTCTCCTTCTGTCGCGGAAACGACTTCCACGATGAGCCCGCCCATCTCAAGACGCTTGAGAACGGAATAGCCTAGGTGACCAGTCCCCAGGAGACCGGTCCAACCCGTGAGGAAGTATGTGAGTGGCCAAGGGATTCCAACGGAAGCGGGGTAGATGAATGTGAATCGGCCAGCGGCGTCTACGACGGAGTCCCTCGCGTCCTCGACGAAATCAGACCCTGAGAACTCCGGCGAACCGTCGACGATGGCAACACCGATGTCTTCAGGACCGGATGGGAGGGGGAATATCCAGGCCATGGTCTCCGATTCCTGCCAGTCGAAGGTCACGGAAATGAACATCCGCTGGACGCCGTTCACGTAATGTATCACCGCATCCTGCGAGCCTTCCTCGACCTGGAATACTGTGTGAGACTTCCCAAAAACGCCGCCGTCAGCAGCTGCCAACCCGATCGCCGGCTGTAGAACGAATATGAGGACCGCCCAAACGGACAACGTCCTTCGCCAAGTCTTACCTCTCTTCATTCCAATCTCCGCAACTATACTTACTAGTCGTCTTCTCGCTAATAATCCTTCCTGTGGGTCCTACATCCCAGCTTCGGACGAGGATATGATGGACCTCGACGCGCTCAATGAGAACCTGCGCACGAGGTGGGATCCAACTGACGTTTCTTGAGTCCTAGTTGAGAGATGAGAATGTCGGAAGAGCCCTGGTGTGCCCTCCGGGAAAAAGATTAAGAAAAGCGAGCAGGAGGTTCTCCAGGGGTGGCTGATGGAGCCAAGAACCTCCTGCCTTGATCCGCAACCTATTCGGCGAGCCAGTCTTCGAAGGCCTCGTCCTCGCCCCGGAGCCACCGCCTGAGCGCGTCCATCTGGTACTCCTCGTGGGTCTTGGGGGCCCTGATGAGCGGGCGCCCGTCTAGCATGGACTTGTGCTTCGTCCCCCCGATCTGCATGTCGAGCCGGGGGAACACGCCCATTCTCCGGATCCCGAGGACGTCATTGATGCCTTCTCTCCTTCCTATCATCTTACACCTCCGCTTTCTGAACCCTTCATTGTCGGAGGATTGACATAAGGGAAGTGTAGGAGTTCCATAGGAGTCCTTTTAGGATATCCGACCAAACGTATTTACCACGATGAAACATACATAGAATCGAGGACATGAGCGACAGGTCCACAGGTATCAGTCTCACCGTTAAGGAGAAGATCCAGCTCCATCTTCTTGAGTACGCCAAGTTCTCGGATGAGTACTCCGTCCCGCCCGAGATCACCCAATCAGGGATCTCCGAAAGAGTGGGAATCCACCTGAAGCATCTCTCCCAGTACCTGAAACCGCTGCTTGAAGGCGGCCAGGTCGAGGAGCGCACCGCCCACGTGACCGGAATGAAGCAGAGACGGAAGGTCTACCACCTGACGAGCGTGGGCTGGGTGGACGCGTCGAAGGTGAAGGACCTCGTGATGGGGTCCCCCATAAACTACATGACCGCCAGCGGTAGGCTCCGGGAGGGCGTTCTCACAGAGGTGATGGAGAGATACACTCAAGGGCGCAGGATAATGGAGGTGCTGTCAGCGATAGGCGATGACGGCGTCATGGACATCGGCGCGCTCGCGGCGGAGGAGGCCGAAGAGGAACGCCTAGTGGACCACACGGAAGAGGCGCCCAGAACGCCTGATTTCGTGGACAGGCTCAAAGAGATCGAGAAGATAACGTCCCTTCTAGACGAGAGAAAGATCGTTGTTATCCGCGGACTGGCGGGCATCGGCAAGACAGCACTGGCCACGGCCGTGTGCTCTCAGATGCGGGGGAGCAAGAACCTGCTCTGGCACCAGACCCGCAAGTGGGACACGCCGACGACCGTTCTCCTGAAGATGGGGCGGTTCCTGAGAGCGCTGGGGAGCACGATGCTGTACGAGCACGTCAGCGGGGGCGCTGCGGTCGACCTCGGCAGGGTCGAGATCCTGCTCGAGAAGGAGCTGGACAAGAGCAACTCCGTGATGATATTCGACGACTTCCAGTACGCCGGCGAGGAGGTGATGGACTTCTTCTCCATGGTCGGGGACGTAGTGGAGAGGACCGAGGACGCCAACCTGCTGGTTCTTTCGAGGGAGGCGATCCCGTTCTACGACCGGAAGGCGGTCATGATAAAGAAGACCGTGGGGGAGGTAGAGCTCACAGGCCTCGACTTCGAGAGCACCAAGGAGTGGATGGAGAACAAGGGCGTCGAGGACGACTTCAAGGCCGTGCACAAGAGGACCGGGGGCCACCCCTTGTTCCTGGAACTGATCGGCAGCTACTCCGGGAGGTCATGACATGGACCCGGAAATACTGAACGGCATAGACGACTTCATCGGCGAGGAGATCTACTCGAAACTCGAAGACGACGAGAAGAAGATGATGAAGGTCGCCTGCCTGTTCGATGGACCCTTCGAGCCGGACGCCCTCTTCATCGAGGAGGACCTGACCTTCGACACGCTCCTCGCGCTTAGAAACAAGTCGCTCATGAGAACCGTTGCCGACGGGCGGTACCTGGCCCACGAGGTCATTCGCTCCTACTTCAGGGGAATACTGACTCCGACTGAGAAGGAGAGATTCTCTTGTGGAGTAATGCCATACTTGCTCGAGCAGGGGAACAAGGCGAAGATGTCCTATCGCAACGACGACGCGGTGGGCTACTTCTCCAATGCGCTCGAACTGCAGGTGGATGACGGCGGCAAGCTCGAGGCCATGGAGGGGCTGGGTGGTGTACTTGAACTCATCGGTCAGTACGATGGGTCTCTTGATAGATACCAGTCCGTCTTGGAGCTCTCTCCTGAAGCCCGTATCTCCTCCAGGGTTCTCAGGAAGATTGGGAGAGTCCACCTTCTCAGGGGTGAAGGCGAGACGGCTCTGGAGAGTTTCGAGAAGGCCCGTGAACTCCTCGATGATGAGAAGAGCGTGGAGGCTGGGAAGCTGCTTGTAGCGTTCTCTCAGGCCCTTCACAGAACGCGGGAATGGGAAGAGTCGAAGAAAGCAGCCAACGAGGCGATCAAGACACTCGAACTTCACTCCGGACAGGAGAACGAGATAGGAAAAGCCCACAGCATACTGGGGCTCTCTTACATATTCGGAGTTCCCCCAGATTTCAGCAGGGCAGAGGAACACCTTCTGAGAAGCCTCGATCTCCGAAGAAAGGCTGGAAGTTTAGACGGAGAGGCCGCCACTCAGAACAATCTTGGAATTGCCTATGCGAATCTTAGCAAGCCAAGGAAGGCCTTGGAACACTTGAGCGCCGGTGGGAGACTGGCAGAGGAGACTGGCAGCTTCTATACCGCCTCAAAGCTCACGTTGACCCGAGGATGTTTACACTATGAGCTTCTCGGAGAGTTCGATGAGGCACTCGAGCTGTTCAAGAATGGGCTGGGAATCGCAGAAGATGCCGGAGACAGAGGCATCCAGTGCTTGGCCCACAGGCATCTCTCCAGGGCATGCCGTTACAAGGGAGATCTCGAGAGCTCTCTGGAGCACTCCTCCAAGTATGTGGAACTTGCAGAGAAGACGGGACGCAAATGGGACACGATGAACGCCCATCTCGAGAGAGCAAAGGAATTCCTCGTGCTTGAGAGATTCAAGGATTCTGCAGTCTCGTGCAAGATGGCGCGTGGAATGGCCGAGAGAATGGACGATATAGCCATTCTCGCCGATTGCTTGCGGATTGAGGGGGGATACCTGAGAGGACAGGGCAGACTGGCGGAGTCGAGAAAGGCCCTTGACAAATCCATCGAGTTGCTCCGGAAAACTGAGGACACGCACGCCCTTGCGTTGGCCTACTGTGAGTACGCTCTTCTGTGCAGAGACGAGGGGGATCGGAGGAAGAGCGAGGAACACGTCAATCATGCAGTCAAGCTGCTAGAATCCGAGAACATTTCCTGGCTTGCAGACAGCATCAAGGCTGCCTTCACCGCAAGGGGACCCTAGCCTAGGCTCTTGTGAAGCCCATTCACATCCAGAATACACTGGAAGAGCGTATTGGCAGGTCCTAGTTGATTGGGTTACACTTGCCCCCTACTTCAGCCATCTGGCTGCTGATCCATCGCTGTGATGTAGTGCCACACTTGCATC
>JAJISE010000073.1 GCA_022848865.1 Candidatus Thermoplasmatota archaeon
ATATGGTGTTCGCCGTCGCCGGAGCCACCAACAGCGCACTGGCCGTGCCACTGGCCCCGCAGAGCCCGACATAGGGGACACTGCCGTCCAGCTCGATGATGGGCTTCTTCCCGCTCGCGAACTCGATGGAGTTTGGATGCACTATCCTCTCCGCTTCCTTGGACATCACGGGCACGATATCGGCACCGTGCCGGATCAGCTCGCGAATGAGCTTCACGGACTCGACGGCCGCAATGCTTCCCGTTATCCCTATCACGATGGTCTCGCCTTCGAGCTTGTCGCTCTTGACGCTCCTGATAGCTTCAGAGGGGTGCACGTGTTGCGATTATTCTGCCTCCATTTATACCTTGTTGTTCAAGCATACTTTTATCATTCTGGCTTGGATAGCAATCATCATCTCATGACGAAATCAAAGGCTGGTGGGAGGATCGATGAGATGATGGGACTCCTTTCCCGCCGATATCATGTTGGAGCGTTTCCAGGGAAGGGGAAAGGGACGGCGATAAGCCGTCAGATGAGGGACCCCTACCGCGTGCTGATATCCACAATCCTCTCGCACAGGACGAAGGATGAGAACACGAACCGGGCCGCCACGAACCTCTTCGAGGTCTTCCCGACACCGGAGTCCTTGGCGGGCGCCGACGTTCACGAGATCGAGAGCCTCATCAAGCCAGCAGGTTTCTACAGGATGAAGGCGGGGAACATCAAGCGGGTCGCCTCTCTTCTCGTGAGCGAGCACGAGGGCAACGTCCCCGAGGACCTCGATTCCCTACTGAAGCTTCCAGCGGTGGGAAGGAAGACGGCGAACTGCGTCCTCGTCTACGCGTTCGGAAAGCCCGCCATCCCGGTGGACACGCACGTGCACCGGATCTCGAACAGGCTGGGCCTCGTGCGAACGAAGAACCCCGACCAGACGGAGGAATCTCTCTCGAACGTCGTTCCCGAGAGGTACTGGGTCAGGTTGAACGAGCTCTTCGTGAGGTTCGGTCAGGATGTCTGCAGGCCGATATCTCCATTCTGCTACGATTGCGAACTTGCGGGCTTGTGCGACAGCTATCCACTGGACTCGGCGAGGGGGAAGAGTGCGGATTAGAGGAATCGACTTCAGGGAAGTCCTCCTTGAGCGGGAGGAAGAGTTCATCATCGCCACGGGAACATCCAAATCGGCTCTCAACTTCGTCGCCAGGATCGAGACCGAGGACTTCTGCGGATTGGGAAGTTGCTGCCCTTCCAGCGTCACGGGCGAGACGCCCGACAGCATTCGCGAGGACCTGCGGACCCTGAGCAAGGAGCTCATCGGAGCCGAGGCGACGGAGATCCAGGCGCTCAACGAGAAGATGGCTTCCTCTCACCCAAAGAGCAACTGCGCCAGGGCATGTCTGGACATCGCCCTCTGGGATCTGATCGGGAAGGCCTCCGGCAGGCCGCTCTACGACATCCTTGGCGGGAGCAGGGACAGAATGATGACTGACATGTCGATAGGCATTACTGATTTCGACCAGACCCTGGAGAGGGCGACACAAATCATTTCTCGCGGCTTCAAGGCCATAAAGATGAAGATCGGTCTTGACATAGACGAGGACATAGCCAGACTCTTGGCGGTCAGGGAGGCGGTACCCCGTGACATCGTGCTCTCCGTTGACGCCAACCAGGGCTACTCGTACGAGAAGGCCGTTGAATTCGTCAAGAGGACTAGGGATATGGGTCTTGCGTATCTCGAGCAGCCAGTGTCCCGAAGTGACTTCGCGTCTCTGAAGAAGCTGAGCGACCTTTCTATCGTCCCGATCATGGCAGACGAGTCCTTCAAGAGCTCCCAGGAGGCCGCTTCGATGCTCGCGGGTGGGATCGTCCGCCTTCTGAACATCAAGCTTCTCAAATGCGGGGGCATAACCGAGTCACTGAAGATAGATTCCATCTGCGATGCATTCAACGCCGGCACGCAGGTCGGATGCTACTCCGAGTCCGCCCTGTCGATCGCGGCGGGTCTCCATCTGGCACTCTCCGGAAGCACGGTCGAGTTCCTGGACCTGGACTCCCATTTCACGTTCCCGAATGACTTCGCCAAGGACGCACTCGGGTTCGAATCAGGCCTTCTCATCGTCTCCGGAAGGCCGGGTCTGGGCGTCGAAGTCGATTTTGACTCCCTCGACTGACTCGGGCTCTTCGGGCTCCTCCACCTCGGCCAGCTCCTCGGTGACCAGCCTTGCCACCGCCTCCACTCTGTCCTTCCCTTTCATCCTCATCATCTTGACTCCCATGGTCGCCCTTCCCATCACCCGTATCCCGGCGACCGGGATCCTTATGGTCATCCCCTTGACGCTCGTGATTATCAGCTCGTCGTCCTCCTCGACCCTCTTGGCGCAGACAACGAGCCCGTTCCTCTTGCTCGTGACTATCGTTATCACTCCCATCGCGCCTCTCCTCGTTCTTCGATATGAGGACACCAGAGATCGCTTCCCGTATCCGTTCTCGGTGATGGTGAGCAGCACGGAGTCCTCGTCAACCACGGCGAGGCTCGCCACCCTGTCGTTCCCTCTAAGGCGGACGCCCTTGACCCCCATCGTGTATCTACCGGTCGCGCGGAATTCCTTCTCCGAGAATCTGGCCGCCTTGCCCTGCCTCGTGGCGAGCACGATCTCCTTGCCTCCGTCGGACAGGTTCACACCCACGAGGCTGTCGCCCTCCCGGAGCTTTATCGCCCATATCCCCGTGACCCTCTGGTGCCTGTAGGCTGTCAGAGCGGTCTTCTTTATCTTCCCTCTGCGGGTCGCGAAAACGAGATAGTGGGATTCGTCGTACTCCTTGATCGGGATCATTGCGCTGATGCTCTCTCCTTTTTCCAGTCTCGGGAGTAGGTTCACGATGGGCTTCCCCTTCGCGTGCCTTCCCCCTCTCGGCAGTCTCCAGGCCCTCAACCAGTGGACTCGCCCCTTGCTCGTGAAGAAGAGAATGTCATTGTGCGTGGAGGTGACGAACATGTCGACGATGTAGTCCTCCTCCTTCGTCTCCATGCCGATGAGGCCGACGCCTCCTCTCCTCTGCTTCCTGTACGTGTCGAGCGGGAGCTGCTTGATGTACCCCGTGTTGGTGATGGTCACGACGACATCCTCGACCGGTATGAGGTCCTCGATCTCGAGGTCCTGCGGGTGCGTGTCTATTTCGGTCCTCCTCTCGTCCCCGTACTTCTCCTTGAGCTCCAGAACCTCGTCCTTGATTATCTGGAGGATCCTCTCCTCCGACGCCAGGATGCTCTCCAGCTCCTCTATGGTCTTCTTGAGCTGTTCCATCTCCTTGCGGAGGTTCTCTATCTCCAGTCCCGTCAGCTTCTGGAGCCTCATCTCGAGGATGGCCTTTGCCTGGATCTCCGTCAATTCGAATTTCTCGATGAGGCCGTTCCTCGCCTCCTCCGCGTTTCTCGATTTCCTTATGAGGTGTATGACATCGTCCAGGTTGTCAATGGCCGTGATTAGGCCCTCGACGATATGCTTCCTCTCCATCGCCTTGTTCAGATCGAACTCCGTGCGCTTTCTGACTATCTCCTCCCTGAACTCGATGAAGCACTGAAGTATCTCCCTGAGCGTCAGGACCTTCGGTGCCCCGTCGACGAGAGCGATGTTTATGATTCCAAAGGTGGACTGCATCTGCGTCCTTGCGTAGAGCTGGTTCAGGATCACTTCCTCATTGGCGTCCCTCCTGAGGTCCATGACGATCCTCATTCCCTCCCTGTCGCTCTCGTCCCTCAGGTCGACGATCCCGTCGATCTGCCTGTCCCTGACCAGGTGGGCTATCTTCTCGAGGAGAGTGGACTTGTTGACCATGTACGGGATCTCGGTGACAACGATGGATCGCTTCTTCTTGACGGACTCGATCTCCACCTTTGCGCGGACACGGATGACGCCCCTTCCCATGTGATACGCTTCCACGACTCCCCTGGTCCCGTAGAGGATCCCGCCAGTGGGGAAATCCGGGCCCTTTATGACCTCGAGAAGCTCCCTCGTGTCCGCGTCGGGGTTCTCGATCAGGAGCACTATACCGTCGACCACCTCGGAGAGGTTGTGGGGGGGCATGTTCGTGGACATCCCCACGGCTATCCCGCTAGAGCCGTTGACCAGAAGGTTCGGTAGTTTCGAGGGCAGAACGGTCGGCTCCTTCAGCGAGCCGTCGAAGTTGTCGACGAAGTCCACCGTGTCCTTGTTGATGTCGGCAAGCAGCTCATCCGCTATTTTCATGAGCCTGCATTCCGTGTATCTCATCGCGGCGGCCTCGTCCCCGTCGACCGATCCGAAGTTGCCGTGACCGTCGATGATCATGTACCTCAGACTGAAGTCCTGCGCCATTCTCACGAGGGCGTCGTATATGGCCTGGTCTCCGTGCGGATGATACTTTCCAAGGGTCTCGCCAACGACCCTGGCGCATTTCTTGTGGGGCTTCGAAGAGTCCAGCCCCATATCCTTCATCGCATACAGGATCCTACGGTGAACGGGTTTCAGGCCGTCCCTGACATCGGGAAGGGCCCTTCCGACGATCACGCTCATGGCGTAGTCGATGTAGGAGCTCTCCATCTCCTGCTCTATCGGTCTCTTTGTGGTCCTGGTCTCTGCTTCCTCCTCCAATCGACCACCTACACGTCAAGATTCACGACTTCGAGGGCGTGGGCCAGTATGAACTCCCTTCTCGGCTCGACCGCGTCGCCCATCAGAATCACGAAGATGTCCTCAGCCCTGGCCGCATCCTCGATGGTCACCTGTTTCAG
>JAJISE010000074.1 GCA_022848865.1 Candidatus Thermoplasmatota archaeon
TCACGATCGAATCGCCGAACATCTGTGCGGACGTATGTGCCAACCCCTTCCTGCTCCTCACGAAGAGGCTACCCTCATCGGAGTACTCCACATCCTTGAGCAGATGCCTGACTTCCGCTGCGATTTTCCTGCATTCCTGACTTGTTGGCGGGTTGAAGTCATGAGTCGATGGACCATGCGGCACGAGGAGGTTGGGAGACAGGTCCCCAAGGTCTTCCAGGAGCTTCGCGGGGAGATCACTTCCCCCCAGTTTCGCGAAAGGGCCAGGATGGATGTACGGTACGACCACAAGGGCCTTGACGCCCCTTTCCGTTCTGAAGGCGACGATGCCGACCCACGCGGCGATCGGGATGGAGAATGACTGGAAGAAGCCCTCGATCTCCTTCGCCCGCCTGTCTCCTCCTTCCGTCATGTAGTCAAGGAAGAAAGAGACCATCTTGATCCCATTGATTCCGAAGCTGTGCTTGAAGGGCAGATTGGCGCTTGTGATGAGGAGCGAAGCCGCCGAGGCGAATATCAGGAAGAACAACACGGACAACGCGAAGTTCAAGGGGTTCAGACCGTAGAGGTTCCATATGGCGATGTACCCGAACAGCGGCTGAGTGGATGCCACAAGAAGCGATTTCGTCATGCTGGGTTGGGATGTCGCGTAGAGCGTGATCAGCCTTATCCACAATGTGGATGACGTCACGAGAATGAGCGCGGGAACGACCAGGCCCCCGTCTCCCGTGAAGTGGACGATCAGTCTCCAGACGACAAGAACCGCTGTTGCCAATGCCAGTGACACGAGCACCAAAAGGAAGGAGCGTCTCAGATAGTGTCTCCCCCCCAGGACTCGCGCCAAGGGTGCGGAGAGGACAGCTGCCAGAAGGGCGGGAGCAAGGAAGATGTATACGCCTTCGCGAACTGCCTCCCAATTCATTCCGGCATGAAGGAGGCCCATAACGAGGGACAGGAGTATTATGGGTCCAAGCAGGACCTCGGGCCTTGGAGCGGTGAACATCCTCTTCGCCAGTTTCGCCGTTTCCTGCTGGATCTCTTGGGGACTGGCGAACTTCAGGCTTTTCATCGATTCCCTCTCTTGATAGCGTCCAGTATTTCCTTCAGGCTCGCCAGGTCCCGGGTCCGCTCGACGGCCGTTCCTGTCACCAGTACGTCAGCACCCGCCTCCACCAGATCTCGGGCGCTTCTTTCGTCCCTTATGCCTCCACCAACGACCAGCGGTATTGAGATTTCCTCTCCGACGGCTCTTACGATCTCCAACGGCACAGGTGCGGGGGCACCCGAACCCGCCTCCAAATAGAAGAGGTCCATCCCGAAGAACTCAGCCGCCAGAGCGTAATTGACAGCCAGTTCCGGGTTATCGCGAGGTAGGGGATCTGCCCGCCCGACCTCACCGACCTTCATGCCAGGCTCGACGATTACGTAACCCATCGAGATCGTCTCGAGCCCGAGGTCCTTGATAGTCTTCGAAGCCTGGACTTGTTCCCCAACAAGCAGTCTGGTGGTTCTGGAGTTGAGCATGCTCATGAAATAGATGGCATCCGCATGCCTGCTGATAGTGTCCGCGCCAGCTGGGAACAGTATGACGGGAATCTCGACGACGCTCTTGATGCCTTTCACCGTGGTGTCAAGATTCTCCTGCGTGACTCCAGTTGACCCGCCGACCATGATGGCATCCGTGCCCATGTCTTCCATCGTGCTTGCCACATCGCTTGCCACGTCCCCCGGCTGTTTCTCTGGGTCTATGAGGGTCATATGCAGTTTTCCTTCCTGCAATCTCTCTTCTAGGTGTTGAAGCACTCTCAAAGGACGCCTCCTTCCCCTTCATTACGCTGGGTCAAAGCGAGGGTTTGCTGAGTAGGTGTGCCCATATATAAAGGTTATATCCTGAGGCCACCCTGGATGAGGCAATCACACGCGTCTCCGTGGAGCCACGTTAGGACAGTTTAAATACTCCCAGACCAATTAATTACAAACACACAGTGGATGGGCAGAGAGGGTTCGCCAACAGTCGATTAGTTCTTGGCATTTGCTCACGCCCAATCCGAGAAGAGCGGAAGCGGATGAGGGGATGAAGGTCTTCGGCAGAAAGAAGGAGAGAGAGGCGATCCGGAGAGAGCTCCAGCTTGCGAAGACATCGATTCTGGAGATGAAGGGATCCGGGGCCGACATCGCATCAGCTGCGAAGATTCTGAAGATGGCGATTACCGATTTCAAGGAAGGTCGATTTGAGGAGGCTAGGACAGGGATCGTCAAGGCGAGGAAACATGGTTCGATGCTTGCCAAGAAGTACAAAGGAGCCAGGCAGATCATCGGCAAGCTCTTCTCTCGGATAGAGAAGATGAAGGAACACGGGATGGGCACCTACGAGTTCGAAGCTCTTCTGGCCAAGGCCAAGAAGCGAATGGAGGAGACCATTGATGAGAGGGGCCTGGCAATACCCAACTACGGCGGAGCTCAGAAGATCGCCTCGAAAGCCTACAAGATCGCTCTGAAGAAGATGAGGGAGCACGAGACAGCCTCAAATGCGATCTTCGTAGCCAACATGATTCTGGAGGACACCCTGAAGTCCATGGTCTACGTGGATCAGGACACGCTCAAGAAGAAGGTCTTCGCGGAAGTCACTGGACTTCTCACGCAGGCGGACGACAGCATCAGGAGGGGGGAGCTGACGGAGGCGTATGATGTCTCCGTTGAGGCCGAAAGACGCGTGGAAACACTGAAGAAGAGCTACATAGAGGCCGTGGAGGCGTACAAGTCGGCTGAGAAGGCGCTCATGGAGGGAAAGGATGTAGGAATCCGGTCGTCCGACCTTTCCAAGCTTCACGAGGTTGCTGGGCAGGCCCTCGCTGACGGGAACTTCGAGTCCGCGAGACTGAAGTCAATCGAGGTCTCGGGAGAGGTGAGGACCCTCGACGACCGGAAGGGAAGGGCCAAGGAGACGATCGAGAAGGCCGAGAACGCAGTCGAGGCAGCCAAGAACACAGGCTTCGATGTCTCAGGATCCCAAGACCTATTGGAAGATGCTAGGTGGGCCTTCGAAAGAGGGATTTTCCAGAGGGCCATCAACTGCGGAGAAGATGCCCTCAAGAAGGCGACGAAGATTAGTTCAATCCATCTCAAGGTCAGTCAGAACCTGGTGAAGACCAAGCAAAGGTTGAACGTGATGAGAGAGCTCGGGATCGAGATATCAAACGAGCTCGACGAGGTCGTAGAAAAGGCAGAGAAGGATCTTCTTCTGGGGGACTACGTGAACTCCAGTGAGGAACTCATGATAGCGAGGGTCCTGATAGGAACCATCGAAAGGAAGCACCATGACATCCTCCCCGAGATCGAGAGGCATCTGGAAACCGCCTGAAATCCGTCTTCTGTGTACGCCAACTCTTAAATAATAGCTCTTTCTTAAGTACGCATACTCGCAGCCAGAGGGTGACTGATGGTAACTGATAGTGACAAAGAGGATAGCGAATTCAAGTACATCGTTCGAATCATGAACACCGATCTCCCAGGAGAGAAGCCCGTGGTCGTGGCTCTTCCGGGGGTCAAGGGAGTGGGGGTCAGAACGGCGGAGATACTCGTGGATCAATTGAAGCTGGACAGGAGGGCTCGGATCGGTGATTTGCCCGATGACAAGATTGAGGAGATCGAGAAGATACTGAAGGAATTGCCCGATGTAGTTCCTCCCTGGCTCCTGAACAGAAGGAAGGATCTTGAGACTGGAGAGGATCACCACATAATCGGACCAGAACTCGGCATCAGTCTGAGGGACGACATCAATATGATGAGGAAGATCCGCTGTTACAGGGGAATCCGGCATGAGACGGGTCAGAAAGTCAGGGGGCAGAGGACCCGCTCCAACGGCAGGTCAGGTCTCACGGTCGGCGTGATGAAGAAAGCGGCGAGACTGGCCATGCGCCAGAAGAAGAAGGAGTGAGCCCTGAATGGGAGACCCGAAGTTTCCGAGAAGAAAATATGATTCACCCTCCCATCCGTGGCAGGGCGAGAGGATCAAGTTCGAGCGCGAGCTCGTCAAGAAGTACGGCCTCAAGAACAAGAAAGAGCTTTGGAGGGCGCAGACCCTTATCCGCAGGTTCAGGCAGCGTTCTAGGGTCCTCCAGGCACAGAGCAGATATGGGGACGAACAGGCCGAGAAGGAGACGGAGGAGCTCCTCGCAAAACTCGGTCGACAAGGGTTGCTCCCTCAGGAAGGGGCCACTCTGGACGATGTTCTTGCTCTCGACCTCGAGGCGATCCTTTCCAGGAGGCTTCAGACGATGGCCTACGTGAAAGGGCTTGGCCACACTCCCAACCATGCTAGACAGCTCATTGTCCACGGACATATCGCAGTCGATGGCAGGAAGGTCACAATCCCGGGGTACACGGTGAAGAGGATTGAGGAAGGCAAGATACGCTACCACGAGTTCTCGCCCTTGGTCCACGACATGCATCCCGCCCGACCTGATGTCGATATGGAGGCGCCCGCGGAGCCCGAGGATAAGCCAAAAGAAACGACTGAGGAAGCGCCAGCTGTAGCCAAGGAGCCCAAGAAGGAGCCGGAACAGGCCGAGAAGCCCG
>JAJISE010000075.1 GCA_022848865.1 Candidatus Thermoplasmatota archaeon
CGAATCGGTCCATGACTTCGCCTTTTTCCTGCGGGTCTCGGGGGCCACACTGGCAGCACTGACCGCGTTCATTGGAGGCCTCACGTCGACCAACTTCGACGGTTATGAGAGGGCCGGACTCCTCGTGGCTGCCGGCCTAATATTCCTGACCCTGGTGGCCTGAGTTCACGACCGCAGGACCCTAGTCCATCTGCGGTCCAAGCGCCTCGGCGATGACGCCCGCCACCGTCACCTTGGAAACGGGGCTCATCAGCGTGTCCGTGCAGAAGACCTCATCGCAGACCCCGAGCTTCTCGAGTGCGTCGCCGACGAAGAGGCCATGCGTGCACGCCGCAATGACAGTCTTGGCCCCGTGCTCCCTAAGCTGCTCCGTCGCCTTCACGATCGTGCCGCCCGTGGAGATTATGTCGTCCACGATGGCGACGACCTTCCCGCCGGCATCGAGCGACTTCGGTGAGACCTCGACCGTGTGCGAATCGATCCTCTTCTTCTCGAGGTAGTCCGATTCGCAGTTGAGGAGGTCCGCGAGCAGTCGTGCGCGCTCCAGCGCTCCCTCGTCCGGCGCAAGAACGAAATCGATGCTGAGGTTCTTCAGATGACCCGCCAAGGTCGGTGCGGCGGACAGCTCGTTCCACCTGACGTCAAAGTACCTGGAGGCCCGTTCGCTGTGCGCGTCGACCGTGTACATCTCGCTCGCGCCCATCTGGATGAGGTTCGCCAAGGCGCGTACGCTCACCCCCTCACCCTTGAGGAAGGCCTTGTCCTGCCGCGCGTAGCCGAGGTAGGGGATGACGACGCGCAGGCTGTTCACGTTGAGGTCCGCGAGTGCGTCCTGCCAGAGGAAAAGCTCCACGATGTTCCTGTCGGGATAGGCGCTCTGAACGAGGACGACATCCTCCTCGGTGACGTCATCGACGATGCGGACGTAGGCCTCGTCGTCCGGGAACCGCTTGACCTCGGTCGCGACCAGGTCCGCGCGGAGCTCCCCAGCCAATCTCCCAGCAAGATCCAATGAAGCTGACCCTCCGATTATCTTCATGTATGTCGGGAAGGGTCTGCGATATATTTCTCTTTCGAGGATGGGCGTGAAGGTTTTAAATAGGGGGGTGTTTGTCATTCAATAGCACGAGTGGTAAGGCATGCCAGAACTCGAAGATGCAATGGATTTCCTGAAGAAGTACAGGGGGTATTTCCTTCTTCTCGAGTTCATACTTCTCCTTACGGGTATCAATCTCGTCATACTACCGCAGAAGGTCGTCTGGCTCGAGTACGTCGGCGTGGTCCTGTTCCTCTCGGGGGTCGCGCTGCTCGTGCTCACGTTCATGCCGGAGGAGGGTGAGGAGAAACCCCGCGAGAAGGCCCTGGCGCGCAGGATCGTCGAGTTCTTCTCCGTCCGGCTCAAGCTGAAGCCCATCTTCCCTGTCCTCGGAATCGTCGTGTTCGCGCTCGACTTCGCCTACAACCTGCTCGTCTTCGGCAGCTTGTCCCTTGGCACGCACGATTACATGCTCCTGCTCTTCGGCGGGGCCCTGGTGGCGTACAACTTCGTTCCTGAGAGGTACGGGCGGGAGAGGGACTTCTTCCTGATGTTCTCCGGCGTGCTAGTGCTGATCCTGATCGTCCCGCTGGTGCTGATGCGGATGCTCGAGGGGGACATGGATGCGAGCGTGAACGCGTACTCGGCGATATTCCTGGTGCCCGAGGTCAATGCCATCCTGAATCTGTTCGGTGTGCCCAGCAGCATCGGGGTGGTCGATGGCATTCCTTCCCTCACCTTCCCGCCAGAGCTCGGCCTGGATGAGCTTGCTGTCACGACCTCGTGCTCGGGCATCTACTCGTTCAGCATCTTCGCGTCGGCGTTCACGGCCTTCATCCTCACCGAGTACAGCAGGCCGAACTGGCGGGTGGGAGGTCTCCTGGTCCTCGGTTTCGTGAGCGCCTACGTTGCGAACCTGTTGAGGATCGTGATAGTCGTGCTCGTGGGCGTCTACGCGCCGGGCGACGACCCGATGCAGGCCCTGCTGCAGGCGCACTCCAACGCCGGCTGGATGATCTTCGTCCTGTGGATAACGCTCTTCTGGCTCATCATGTACAAGGTGCTGATGAAGGAGAAGTCCGCCGAGCCCGCGGTCGAGGAGACGAGGAAGCGCGGCACCTTGTGCGAGATATGCGGGGACGTGCTCTCGCCATCCGTCCCAGGTGTCAGATGCTCATGCGGGAGGTTCTACCATGCTGAGTGCCTCGAGGAGGCTGGGAGCTGTCCTGCTTGCGACACGGCGTACAGCAGTGATGAGGCAGAGTTGTCCGCTCAAACCGCTAGCGGTGCGAAAGGATTAAGTTGATTCTCAGGCTTCAGAGTTGGCGTGAAGGCGGTCATTCCCGCGGCGGGGTTGGGGACGAGGTTCTTGCCTGCCACGAAGGCGCAGCCGAAGGAGATGCTTCCCATCGTTGACAAGCCCGCCATTCAGTACGTGGTGGAGGAGGCTGTTGCCTCTGGATTTGAGAACATCCTCATAGTTACGGGACGAGGAAAAAGGGCGATCGAGGATCACTTCGACAGGTCTGTCGAACTCGAGGGGCATCTCTGGAGCGAGGACAAGATGGAGGAGTTCAGGAAAATCCAGGACATCGCAAGAATGGCTGAGATCCTATATGTGAGGCAGAAGGAACCCTTGGGATTGGGCCACGCGGTCCTATGCGCGAAGAACTACGTGGGCAATGAGCCGTTCGCGGTTCTTCTGGGAGACGACATTATGGTATGCGAGAACCCTTGCATCAAACAACTCCTGGACATCTTCAAGAGGGAAGGGAAGTCCGTCCTTGCAGTCGAGGATGTTCCACCTGAAAGGATGGTTCACTACGGAATGGTCGTTGGAGAACCTGTCGGGGAGGACGTCTTCGATATCACGGAAATCGTCGAGAAACCCTCTCTGGCGGACGTGAGGAGCTCCCTAGGAACTGTCGGAAGGTATGTCCTAGAACCCGAGATCTTCACACACATCGAGAAGACAAGGCCGGATTCAAGAAATGAGATTCAGCTTACCGATGCGATATCTTCGATGCTCAGCGAGAAGCAAGTGCTGGCGTGCAAGTTCCAAGGCAAGCGTTACGATATCGGAAGCAAGCTTGGATGGATTAAGGCCACGATCGAGCTGTCCTTGGAAAGAGAGGATTTGGGGCCCAAGCTGAATGCCTACCTGAAGGAGCTCGCACCACGGCTGTGAGCGGCGAAGGGGCCAGATCCCGGCATTCCTGCGTCTGGCAATAACGACTCAAGAACGTTTATATAAGTTTCGCTAATGAAGTAGCCCCAAGTATCATGAATCGACCTGAGGCTCAACCGTCCAATGTTGCGACAGAGAGCGACATCGATTCCGCAGACGCGCAGATGGAGTCCTATGGCATCATCAAGAAGACTGGCAGAAGAATGGCGAAGTACAGCGCGTACATCTTCTTGTCGACCGTTCTGTTGAAGGGCATCGTTCTGATTCAATCAATCGTGGTCGCCAGACTCCTCGGACCCGAACAACTAGGTATGCTTTCCATCGTCACGAGCCTGGGGGCCATCGTATCCACGGTCTCCGGTTTCGGCATGGTTTCTGCGATGGTCAGAATCGTGCCTGAATATAGGTTGAAGGATCCGCAGAAGGTTGACAGCACTCTAATCGCATTCTTCTGGCTCTCCATAATGACCACGCTTCCTGTGCTGGGCCTCTACGTCCTGCTCGATCCTTTCCTTTCAGTCGCTCTGTACAACGAACCAGATCTCATCTATCTGATATACCTCTGGATCATAGGAGCTCTGCTGGGGACGTTCTCATCCATGTTCGGGCCTGTTCTACAAGCGTTCCAGAAGATTGGACTTCTGGCAAAGCTCTCTGTTATCTTGGGAACGATTGGTGCGATTCTGACTTTGTCTATGGTCTGGCTGTATGGTCTTCCTGGTGCACTCTACGCGTCCATACTCTCAGCTCTTGTCGCAATCGGTGTGTATGGTGTTGTACTGAGGGGGCGGTCGAAGGGGCTCCTCAGGTCGCTTTTCAAACTGGACAGAGAAGTGGCGGCGAGACTGTTACGAGTTGGTGGAGGAGTGCTCTTGGCGGGCATATTCTTCGTGGTGGCGACATGGTACGGAATAACGATTCTACAACGTTCTGCGACCTTCGATGACGTAGGATATTTCAAGGTGGCATTTGGCGTAAGCACAATGGTGCTCCTGATTCCTGCGGCAATCTCAACGCCCTTCTACCCAATCGTCGTGGAATCCCACTCGAGAGACGTGAGGGAAGGGCAGGTCGTGTTGCTGAACACGGCGAAATACACCATGGTCTTC
>JAJISE010000076.1 GCA_022848865.1 Candidatus Thermoplasmatota archaeon
GCGGGCGGCTTGGACAGATGCTTCACGTTGAGCCCGTTCTTGTCGGGGAGCTCCACATCGCCGTCGTTGGCTCGGAGCAGCCCGAGGGCCTGGCGGGAGAATGCCCGGAAGCCGGACCAGGGCGCCTCGACGACGTCCACGCCGTCGTTCTCCAAGGGCAGAAGCAGTCTCGGGATGCAGTTCGGATCGCACGTGTCGCCGCAGTTCAGGACGAGGATGTCGGGATTCCTGGCGGCAACGGCCTCAAGCAGAGGCCTCACGGGACACTTCGACTTCCGCCGGGCAGGCGTCAGGACCTGGGCCCCCGCCAATCGTGCGATCGCCGCGATCTCGGAATCTTCCTCCCTGACGCAGACGATGATGTCGGCCACGTGCCTTCTAGTCTTGAGCAGTATGGTGCCGGCTCGGCTCTCATCCCGGAGGGACGGATAGGCTACGACAGCGTAAACCAGAACACTCCCCCCTCCAGAAGAGAATCGGCGGGCCCGCCAATCACCCCGTTATCCTTAAATATCCCCGGCGTCCTATTTCTTATTGCATCACGCTCCGTGTGTGGTGCACATCAGTGGGCAGTCTGTTCTTCTCAAGTGCGAGCTGCCCGCTGGTGTTTATCGTCTACTCGTGACTCACCCCCTCTGTGATCCTCACCAAAGTGAACGTGCTCGAGTTCCGAACCTCGAACGGAAGCGTCTTTCCCCCCTTCGTTACATCTCCCCCTTATCATTGTATTTGAAGGTGTGTGTCTTCCCGTAGATTGCTTCATCTCCTTATAAGTTTTTCGCCGTATGGCTAGTGTATGGCTCCAAGAAATCCTACCGTTGACGATGATGTAAGGATTTTTCGTGAAATTGTCTGAAGAAATATGATACATCATTCAAGCCGGACCAGTCCCTGGCCCCTGTAACAGACATGGTGTCCGGACCTGCAATAATGTCTAGCTGCTCAGGTGGGAACTCTTCTTCGTGCAGAATGCGGGACCTAGATGAGCGGAAGCGTCAGCCGGTCACCGTCCAAACGACGTCCTCGGGAACCTCTATCCAGTATCCCCTGCCCGCCAGAAACACGTCCGTGTCCAGCATCTTCTTCAGGCCGTAGGGCAGCGCCAACGGGTCCGGCTCCTCGACGTTCGAGGCGTTAACGTCGACCTTCAGGTCAGCGACCGTGTACGCGGATGCGAAGGACGGGAATCCCACGAGGTTCCAACCCGCTCGAAGCGTGATCGCCGTCGTGTCAGGAACCAGGCCCGCGACGACGAGGTCGCTCGGAGAGGTCACGTTTACCCAGAGGGTCATCGTCCTGTCGACTGTCGTGAGGTCGCCCTTGTAGGGCTTGAATGGCATGTAGGACTTCCACGGGTCGCTCGCGTCCGAGGAATCGTAGTAGTACGCCATGTCGAACTGAACGGTCCGGAGGGCGAAGGGCACATCTCCGCTGGAGAGGATGAGCGGGACCGAGATCAGTTGCGGGCCCGCGATGAGCGATGTGAGGAACTTGGACACCCTGTTCGGGCTCGCTCTGGTCAGGTTCCCGTTGTCCGCCTCGACGTAGAAGAAGTAGGCGCTCGGGTCCCCGAGCCCGCAGCCGCTGCAGGTCCAGTTGTACTCGGGCGAATCCGTGGCG
Organism: Candidatus Thermoplasmatota archaeon; assembly: GCA_022848865.1. Classification (NCBI taxonomy): domain Archaea; kingdom Methanobacteriati; phylum Thermoplasmatota; species Thermoplasmatota archaeon. The sequence continues at coordinate 1,621 of JAJISE010000076.1, forward strand.
GGCACGCTCGTGACGTATGCGTACGGTCCCGAGTGGCTCGTGGCTTGGTAGATGTCATACCCGACGACGTCATCCTTCCCCAGACCGTCGTCCCCGGATCGGTTCCACCTTATCAGGACATCAACGAGCCCGGGACCGGCGAGATCGGCTCCCGTCATCGCGGGCGGGAGTGGCCTGATAGCCTGAACGTCGACGCGGACGCATGCCGCGGAGGTCGTGTTCTCGTTGGGAACGATATCCCACGCGTACACGCAGACGGTGTGGTTCATCATCGCCCAGCCCGTCGTGTCGATGACGACGGTGACGTCCTCGACGGGGGAGTCGAACCCTCCATCCGCCGGGTCCATCGGGGTCCCTGGCCAATTCTGTGTGCCAAGGGTGTAGTTCGCCCCGCTAACGTTCGAGCCGCCCGTGCTCGCATCCGTCACCGTGGCGTTGAGGACGACGGAATCGCCGCCAAGGACATCGACCCAGGTGTTTCCGTTCACCAGCGCGCTCAGGATCTCTGGCGGTTGCGTGTCGGGAGAAGTTATCGTTATCGTGACATGCAGAGTCGACATGACGTTCCCGTTGCCCGCGGAGTCCGCCCCATAGACGTAGATCTCGTGCACACCCAGAGCCCAGCCTGTTGTATCCAAGGATGCTTCCACAGCCTCCATGGGAGAGTTGAACAGGCCATCCACCGCGGTCATGTTCACACTGCTCGCCCAGTCTGCGAAGCCATCGGTATAGTTCGCGCCGATGATGTCGCTGTTTCCTGCGGGGACGTCGCTCACCACGGCCGTGAGGGTCAAGAGCGACCCCTGCGGGACGGAGATGGAGCCCATCCCGTTCACGAGCACGTCGGAGGTCTCTGGCGGGAGGTCGTCCACCACGATGAGGGTGGCGAAGGGCGCGGTGTTGTTGTAGTTGCCCCTCTCGTCCCACGCGTAAACGTAGTACTCGTAAGTCCCCACGACCGAAGGGGGGGAGAACGATGTGATCACACCCTCCGTCGGTGAGTCGTACGCCATGTCGCTCGCGTTCATGACGTAGCTAGGCCAGGATGTGGGCGTCGGCGTCGTGTAGTTCGCACCCGCGATGTCGGACCCGCCCGTGTTGCTGTCATCGATTGTCGCGGTTATGGTGCAGGCGATGTGAAGCGAGGAGATGGGCACGGTCCTGACGGACTGACCGTCGATGAGCACGCTCCATATCTCAGGAGGCTCGTTCTCGCTGAGGACATGAAGCTGCGCGCAGCTTCCCGTGGTGTTCTCGTTCTGGAGAGTGCTTCCGTCCACCGCGTACACGCAGAGGTCGTAGGAGCCGAGCGGGAGAGCGGATGTGTCCACGGTCGCGTTGACGGCCTCAGCGGGCTCATCGAATGTTCCGTCAGTCGCGTTCATGTCCCACCCTGGCCAGGCCTGTGCGCCTATCGTATAGTTGGCATTCTGAATGGCGGAACCGCCGGTGCCAGCGTCGTCTATCGTTGCACTCAGGAGAACGGAAGGAGTCCCCTCGACTATCGATGCAGAGGGGCCTCCATCGATGAGCACGCTCGATATCTCTGGAGGAATGTCGTCCAGGATCGTCAGGGATGCGAACGGCCCCATGTTGTTATGGTTGGGGACCACATCCCATCCGTAGACATGGTAGTTGTAGCTCCCAACGCCGGGCGTGTCTATGTCTCGGTAGACCGTCTCATTTGGAGAGTCGAAGAAGGAGCCGTCGAGCGGGAACATCATGATACCCGGCCATACTGCGGGACTCGTCGTGTAGTTCGCCCCGCCGATGTTCGAGTCGCCCGCCAATCTATCGTCTATCTCCGCAGAGAGCCTGAACGTGGCAGGCTTCGTCGAGAGGTAGTATGTCTGACCTGGCAGTCCGTCTATCGCGACGTCGTAGACCTCGGGCGGGGTCGTCTCCAGCTCGATTGTTATCGTCGCGTGGGCGGTCGAGGTGGCGTTGCAGTTCGGGACCACGTCGCATCCATAGACGTAGAGGTCGTAGTCCCCTGGAACCCAGTCAGTCGTATCGACCCACGCCCTTACTTCCTCCGTCGGGCTGTCAAGGTCACCGTCCACCGGGCCCATTGCGGTCCCGTCCCAGTTCTGGAACCCTATTGTGTAGTTTGCGCTGCCGATGTCGGAACCGCCAGTCGTGGAATCCGAGATCATCGCTGTAAGCGTGACGCTTGTCCCCTCGTCAACGGTCACGGAGGGCAGCCCGTCCACAAGCACGCTGCTAGTCTCCGGAGGTTCAGTGTCCGGCACTTCGTGCTCGAACTCATCGTAGGTGTACGAGCTCGTGTTGTAGTACGACCTCTGAAGGTTGTGTCCGTAGACATCGTACGAAACAAGGGTGAGGTTGTAGGGGCCGTCTATCGTTCTGTTGTATATTTCCGTCCCGCTCAGCCAGAGGGGAAGGACGTTCACTCCCGTTGTGAGATGGCTCGTGTTCCACGTCGAAGTGATCGAGTTGGTGCGGGTGATATCGTAGAGCCTGCCCACGATCGTGTAATCCCAGGAGAAGGACGCATCGATCGAGATGTTGGCGACGAGGTAGTCAAAGAGAGTGTTCGAGTTCGTGTCGAGCCCGTGGTCGCTGTGTTGCAATGGCAGGAAGACGATCGGCGGGGAGCAGTCGAAATCGCTGCTTTGGTAGTTGCTCGTCTTG
>JAJISE010000077.1 GCA_022848865.1 Candidatus Thermoplasmatota archaeon
CCAGTCAAGGCGGCCGACGACTATGCCGCTCGGATTTCGGACATGTGCAGGAGGATCGGTGAGAACGGCGATGAAGTGATAAGGAACGGAGATTCCATCCTCACACACTGCAACGCTGGAGCGTTGGCGACAGTTGACCACGGAACCGCCCTCGCGCCCATGAGAGAGGCGCACAGGAACGGCAAGAAGATTTTCGTCTATGTCGACGAGACCCGCCCAAGATTGCAGGGAGCGAAGCTGACCGCCTGGGAGCTGTCCAACGAGGGCATAGACTATGCAATCATCGTGGACAACGCGGCGGGGCGCCTGATGCAGTCGGGAGAGGTGGACGTCGCCCTCGTTGGGGCGGACAGAATAGCGGCGAACGGAGATGTCGCGAACAAGATAGGGACGTACGAGAAGGCCCTGATCGCCAAGGACAACAACGTACCGTTCTATGTCGCAGCACCCACGAGCACGATAGACTTCTCCCTCCCGGAGGGTCAGAGCATCCCCATTGAGGAGAGGAGCGAGAGTGAGGTCCTGTACATCGGTGGGAGAAGCATAGCCCCGAAAGGATCAAAGGCAAGGAACCCGGCGTTCGACGTCACATCCAAAGATCTGATCACAGGCATAATCACAGAGAAGGGGATCCACAAACCGTATGAACTGAGGAACTTGCAGGGGTAGCCAAAGCTCGAAAACCTCTATAACGACGTTGCCGATATGGGTACAATGACGAGATGTCCCGTGTGCGACTTCGACTTGGAGGACACATCGGTCTGTCCGCGTTGCGGGACGGCCATCGCCGGACTTCTCAATCCCACCCCAGCACTTTCCGTGGAAGGCGTTGAGGGGTCGCTCGTCGACCTGCGATGCGAACGTTGCGGCGAGGGCGACCTGGTGCTAGTCACAGACGAGACGGACATACCGAGATACAGATGCCCGAAGTGCGGGTCATACAGGGGAGAGTTCCTACATACGGGGAGGGAGACATACTACTCCACGACGGAGTTGCGGGTAGGTCAGTTCATCGACACGCGACTCAAGATGACCGGTGACCTCCTCCTCCCCATGGAGGATCACATGGCGTATCTCTCCCGAAAGATATCTGAGGCCACGAACATCGACCCAGAGCAGGTCGAGAAGGCGGTCGAGTACCTCAAGGAGCGGGAGATCATCATGATAATGCACAAGGGAGACCACTTCGAGGTTGAGTTCAGATGAGGTCCTATTCGGCGGGGGTAAGATGATCCTCGTTACAACCTGGTTCGGATCCTTCCTGCTTGACGGAGACCGAGTCTCGGAGTACAAGCTGTTCCCGAAGAGCGCCCGGGACATCGCAGCGAGGATGCGGAGGGCGAACGATTCCAGAATCATTGGAGAGGAAAGGGAGCTTGTCAAGGACCTTGACGAGTTCTTCGTCGTGGAGAAGAGGCTGGAGAAGATCGGAGGGACCAACATCAGTGTTGAACCTCCCTTCATACGCCCCGAGGACTACGACTTCGGCCGTGACCTGCTCCATGAGGCCATGATTCTCGTGGCGAAGGAGAGAATGACCCGGGCCGTGGGCAGGGACGATCATGTCTCGCAGGCCGTGAACGCGCTGGACGACATGGAGAAGACCGCCAACATCCTGTACGGCAGACTGAAGGAGTGGTACGGCCTCCATTTCCCTGAGCTGGAGAAACTCGTCGACGGAGACAGCTATGTGCGCCTGATATCCGAGTTCGGGAGCAAGGACAAGATGGCAGAGATGAAGGATGTGGAGTCCATTGGGTTCGAACTCACGCCAGAAGATGAGCAGACAATCATGGAACTGGCAAGCATGATAGAGGAAGCGATATCGAGGAAGGCAACGCTCCAAGCGTACATCGAGAACGGCATGAGGTCGTTCGCTCCCAATGTGAGCGAAATCGCGGGTCCGATCATCGGTGCAAGGCTCATAGATCTGGCGGGCGGTCTCGAACGGCTCGCGAGATTGCCCAGTGGCACGGTTCAACTCCTTGGCGCGGAAAGGGCGTTATTCAGACACCTGAAGAGCAAGACCAAACCCCCGAAGCATGGCGTGCTGTTCCAGCACCCCGATGTGCACAGATCCCCGTACTGGCAGAGAGGGGCGATTGCCAGGGCTTATGCGGGGAAGATATGTATCGCGGCCAGAGCCGACCACTACTCCAAGCGGTTCATAGCTGGGGAGCTGAGGAAGGACCTGGAGAAAACGCTGAGGAGGATCAAAGAGACCCGCAAGGAAGCCCCTGTGCCAAGGAAACATCGCGGCAAGAGGAGGTAGCTCTTCCGCTCATACGCCCCGAACACAACGAATACTGACTCGAAAACAGGGCATCGACATTGCGCGGAGAGTCGCATATCGCGATCTGTCTGGCTGAGGCCCATCCAGTACAGCATTGCAGATTTCAGCACGCTATTACAAAAGAATATACCAAATACATTATAAACCCCATAGGACTTTAGAATGCACGGGGAGACCCATGACTGGTGTAGAGAAAGGATCTGATACGAGAAGAAGCGCGATTGCCCTTGCGATTCTGATGGCCTTTATGTTCTTGGCCTTTTTCGGGGCCGTGGCTCAAGTAGCTCTGGCAGGAGAGACCAGGCAAGACCTCATTCTGAGAATCGGTGCTCAGGACGACATGAAGTCGAGGAACATCCTCGCCATCGGTGATGTCTGGAGCACGAACGTGCTGGGCCCGATCTATGAGAGTGTTGGCCAGGTGGACCCGGCAACGGAAAACCCGGTTCCCTATAATCTCCTGGGGATCGATGTGGACGACGATGGCCTGTTCGAGGAGAGCGAGTATGGAGTATACACAAAGCTGACTAACCAGTCCAAGGTCACTGCCTTCTACGACCTGAATGGTGTCTACTTCCATGATGGCGTGCAGGCAACGATGCATGACGTTCTCTTCGCATATCATCTGAACGCTCTGGATCCAATCACGACATCCCTCGATGTGCTGAAGGACAAGAACAACCTGCCGGGCACCAACTACTCGACGAGCAGGTGGCTGCATGTCTGGCCTGTTGAGGCAGATTGGGTCGCCGCGATACCAAAGGGTGCGAATGAATCGCTGAGGTTCGCACTTCACTTCCACCAGCAAGCCACGTACGCGAGGTTCACGGACTGGACCCTGAACGCAGGCAGCATCCTCCCGCGCCACATATGGGAGGGTAGGGGCAGACTGTGTCTGGAGGCGACTGATGGCGTATGCAACAACTGGAGGGAGAGCATACACCCGGATTTCAAGCGCGCCTATGATGAGATAACGAACAACGGCGTACCCGCAACGGAACCTGACCATTTCAAGTTCAGCGACGCCGAATCCTGGCTTATGGAGGACGACGAGGTCATTGGAACGGGACCGTTCTCGTTCGGACAATGGACCCCCGGTGTCACGGTGAAGATAGACAAGAACTGGGACTACAAAGCGGACGTTCTCGCTTGCGTCCAGGTGGCAGGTGAGTGCAGCGGTTCATACTATAGCTACATGCATCAGCCGTACATCGACGGGATGCTGTTCAAGATATACAAGACCGCGCAGGCAGCCGTGTTCGCGCTCCAGGCGGGAGAGATAGACGTCGTGTCCTGGTCCGTTCCTCCCGAGTTCGTGATCCCCCTCATCTCGGACCCGAATGTGGAGATAACGGCAACGGCTGAGAAGGGATTCTTCTATCTCAGCTACAATATGCGAATGGCTCCGTTCGGCTATCCCGACAACGATCCCACAAAGGGCGATGTTGGGCTTTGGCTCAGAAAGGCAGTCGCCCATGTCATTGACAAGAAGAGAATCGTGACGACGCTGCTGCAGAACTTCGGTGTTCGTGGAGATCAGCCCGTGAGCCCTGGCTTCACGAAATGGTACAATGCGTCCGTTACGAAATACGATTACGATCTGGACAAGGCGAGACAGTATCTGGACGACTACTACACCATTGGAGGGCTCTGGGCGGACCCTGCCGACCCGTTGGGATATGCTGCAAACGGATACCGGAATCTCCCTTCGAAAGGTGGTGCTGACCAGATCGAGATACTGTGTCCCCAGGCGGACTACGATCCCATCCGTGCTCAGGCCTGCAACATGATAGCAGGCGACATGAAGAAGGTAGGGTTGAACGCAGAAGCGAACCTGGTGGCATTCGGGATAATCGTGGAGAAGTTGACCAACCGTGACATGCAGATGTGGGTCCT
>JAJISE010000078.1 GCA_022848865.1 Candidatus Thermoplasmatota archaeon
GACCGTTACCCAAGCTTCTGGCTTGCAGAGAGAGCTTCGCCGTCGAAACACGCTATTTCCTTGATTTCCCTCTTCAACCTGAGAAGCTACCAAGATGTAGGTTCAGCGAAGGCGGTGAATGAGAAAATGGAGGCGAATACTGGACCAAGAAAGGCCCGGAGCAAGTCGATCTCCATCTGCCAAGTCGATACCGTCAACGCAGGGTTTGAGGCGGGGATTACAGGGCGGTGTTCGGTTGAAAGAGTCTGAAGAGAAGTTCCGGAGCATCTTCGAGAACGCGAATGACGGCTTGATGTTTCTCGACACGTCCGGAAAGGTCCTGGATGTCAATGAGAGTGCCGTTCGAATCTTTGGTGAGTCGAAAGAAGAACTGATAGGGAGGCACTTCACAGACGTATGTGCGGTTTCTCCGGAAAAGACATCAATAGTGGAGACCAGTTTCAGAGAAGTCCTTGCGGGAAAGAAGTTCATTCTACCATTGCAAATCAAGAACAAGAAAGGTCAGGAGATCGACATAGAGTGTTCGGCCAGTCTCGTGCAATCAGAGGGCAAAGCCCTGGGCGTGATAGCTGCCGCGAGAGACGTCACCGAGCGCAAGAGGGCGGAGAGAGAGCTTCGAAGGAATGAGGAGCGGCTGAAGATACTGTTCGAGTATGCGCCTGATGCCTGCGTTTTGTTCGACATGGAGGGAAACTTCGTGGACGGGAACAGGGCGGCAGAGAGATTGCTGGGTTACACGAGGGACGAGGCGATCGGGAAGAACATATTCGACCTGGAAGTGTTTCTTCCAGATGGCACCGAGAAAGCCCTTGAGAAGCTGGCGAAGAGCGTGAACGGACAGCCCACGGGACCCGATGAATTCGTGCTGATCCGAAAGGACGGCAAGCCGGTGACGGTGGAGACGAGAACATTCCCCGTGCGTATCGAGGGTCGGAAGCTGATATATGCAATCGCCCGTGACATCACCCTCCGCAAGTGGGCCGAGGAGGCAAAGGACAAACTGCTCTCCAACACGTCACACGAACTCCGAACTCCCCTCACGAGCATCGAGGGATACGCCAGATTCATGCTTTCTGGAAGAGCCGGAGATCTGTCGGACGAGCAAGAGAAATGTCTCGAAGTCATCGTCGAAGAATCGGACAGGCTGGGAGGGTTGATAGACAATTTCCTCGATTTGATAACGATCGACATCGAAGGTCTCAGGATGGACGTGAAGGAGGTCTCAATCGCTCAGATCGTCGACCGAGTCGTCTCCTCCATGGAGATCGAACTGAAGAAGAAGAGGATATCCTTGTCCAAGAAGTTCCCGTCCGTGTTGGGTCCCGTCAGAGGCGATGAGACGAGATTGAACCAGTTGTTCTCCAATCTTCTCAGCAATGCCATCAAGTTCACGCCAACCGGCGGCTCGGTGGAGATTCGGTCGAGGATGAGCAGTGAAGGCGTTATCGTTGAGGTGGCGGACACGGGCATAGGCATATCTTCCAAGGACATTCCCCACATTTTCGAAAGGTTCTATCAAGCGGACAGTTCATCTGCGCGGAAGTTCAAGGGCGTAGGCCTGGGTTTGGCGATATGCAGCGAGATCGTTGATGCCCACGGAGGACGCATCGAGGTGGAGAGCGAGCTTGGCAGGGGCTCGGTTTTCCGTGTGATCCTGCCGCAGGTTGAGGAGGCTCTGGATGGCGAGTAAGAAGATACTGGTGGTCGATGACGAACAGAATATTCTCGACCTGGTGGAAATGATATTGAAAGTGGAGGGATACAGAGTCTCGAAGGCTCGTGACGGTCCCGAGTGCTTTGACGTAATTGAGGAAGTGAGCCCGGACCTCGTCCTGCTCGACGTCAACATGCCAGGAATGAACGGGTGGGGCGTCTACGAGAAGCTGAGGGAGAATCCAAGGACGAAGGACATTCCGATAGCGATGTTCACCGTCAGGGCTCATCCTGGTGAGATAGAGAGGGCCCTGAACGCGATCGGTGTCGAGGACTACATAACGAAACCCTTCGATCCGGACGAGCTTGTGCGGCGTGTTGCGAGGCTTCTTTCGGAGTAGGGCGTAAGAATCGTTTTCCAGGGCTGGAAAAGACTTCTTTCGTGATGAGACCGGTGAGACCTCACTGCGCAGCGATTGAGACTCTCTTCTCGTCCTTGTCGAACAAGATCCTCTGCGCCAGCTCGCCAAAGACCCTCCCCACGTTCTCTCCCGTCTTGGCACTAGTGAAGATGTAGGGGGAACCCAAGCTCTTCGAGCACTTCACCACAGCCGATCTCTCGATTTCGAACCGATCCTCAAGATCCATCTTGTTCACCAAGATGTAGGTAGGAACCTTCCCCGCAACGTCGAAAACGGAGGAGGTCCAACCATCAATACTGCTCAGAGTTCCATTCCTGGTCACGTCGCACACTACCAAGATGCCCTGCATCCCCTCGAATTGAGACTCCATGTAGAGTTCCGCGACGTTCCTCTCGCCTATGATGTCCCAGATCATCATGTCCACCCTCATGCGCCTGTTCTTTGAGAGTGGAAGGAAGACCTCCTTCTTCGACACCTTTGCCCCTATCGTTCTCACGTATTCGTCGTCGAACTGGTCCAGGACGAACCTTCGGACGAGGCTCGTCTTGCCCACCTGGCGATCTCACGCGAGCCCGACTTTGAGTTTCGCTACGCTTTCCCCGGCTTCCTTCTTCTTTGCTGAGGCTTCCGAGACTATCCTCATCTCGTAGTCCACGCCAGCCACCTTCAGGAGGTAGCTCATCTTGGCGATGGCACTGTGAACGGTCCTTATCATTTCCCTGTTTCCAGAGGAGAAGGCGTTCTTTGGTGCGGTCAGAGTGAGTCTGCCCGATTCACAGAACCAACCCTCGGATTCCAGAACATCCGCAAGGAGCTTGAGTCTGGAATCCTCTCCCTTGATCAGGACCTCGAAGACGATTCTTCCCTTCCTGCTCGTATCTCTGAGATTATGATGCTTTGAGACTCCATCAAGGAGGACTCTTTTGCCTTTATACCGCGACGCGTTCAACTTATGCTCTCCCCCTCAGAAGCAGTTCCTGTCTGCCTTCGAATCGATTGCCTACTATTCTCCTTGCCAGATCAACGAAGGCTCTCTCGACATTCGAACCACTCTTGGCGCTGGTGAGGAGGGATTGCGCTCCGAAGCCCTTGCTGAACTTCGTTACGTCCGATCTCGTCATCGCCTTCTCGTCCTCGAGGTCCAGCTTGTTCGCGAGAATGTGAACCGGAACCTTTCCAGCCACATGATACGCTCCGTGAATCCATCCTTCCAGACCCTTGAGGCTGTTCTCATCCGTGAGGTCACAGACCGCCAGTATGCCCTGGGCTCCGACCAAGTAGGGACCCCTGCAGAGACTGACCATGCTCCTCGAGCCCATGACGTCCCATATGGACATGTCAACCAGGAGCGGCGTTCCATCCGAAAGGGAAAGAGGAATCTCCTTCTTTGTGACCTTCGCTCCAACGGTCCCGACGTATCTGTCATCGAACTGGTCAAGGACGAACCTCCTCACCAAGCTGGTCTTTCCGACCACGGCGTTGCCGACGAGTATCACCTTGACCTTGACCCTGGATGAATTCGATCCGCGATGACGGATGTGAGGAGGCGTGACCAAGTCGATCTCGTACTGGATGCCGGAGATCTCGAGAAGATGCTTTGCCCTGTTCAGGATCTTTCTGATTGGAACCATGTCCTCGTGCTTCTTCCTCACTATATCCTTCACGGGCAAAGGGAGAAGCATCTTGTTGTCAGAGAGTAGCCAACCATCTCCTTCGAGAGCCTCTCTTGTCGACTGAGAACACGGGTCTTCCGTGAGCAGTGAGATCTCTACGTAGACCTTCCGAGGCTCCTTGCTGACCATGGACTCATCCTGAAAGGTTTGAGAAACCCGGGGTGAGGGTCAAGAGAGTACGATGCAATCGGGGCAAAGCTCACGACGCATATGGACGGTCCCGGGTTTCTCGGCCTGCAGTTGCTGGCCGGAGGCAAAGAATCCCGGGAGAGGAGGAGG
>JAJISE010000079.1 GCA_022848865.1 Candidatus Thermoplasmatota archaeon
CAAAGTTTCAAAGCCTTCTTCGGCGTTCTCGGACTATATTCTCAAATCACCAAATGGAATACGGTTGGCCAGGTTCTTGGCCTCTGATCTTCTTCTCATATATCGCGTCAAGCTCAAGTCGCCCCGCTAGCCTGTCCGTTCCTCCTGACCTGACAAAGGCTTGTCCCCGAAGCATGTATGGGGGTTGTCTCCGACATCAACCTCAATCAGCAGTATCTCCTCACCCCCGCGTTCTTTCCTCTCGAAGTGCAACCTAAGGAGTGGCTCGATTGAGTTGTCAACAGAGTCTCTTATCCTATCTTCGAGCTTTGGGTCCTGTACTCCAATGAGGGACCAATTGTCATCTACGCCAACCATGATCACACCCCCCTTTCGTGTTGGCAAGAGCTGAGACAGACTCATGGAACTCACTGGACTTATCTGGATTGAACTGTCTCTTAAACCCGACAAATTGGTTCTCTCCCTGCCTGAGGTAGTTGTCAATGTCTCTTCCGTTCCAGTAGTAGAGACCGGAGAACTTTTCGTCCAGATGTGAGTGCTCCCTGTATTCAGCAAAGAAACCGGCAATACATTCTGTGATGCCCTTCTCAATTGGGTCATCCGTCATAGCTCACGTCTCCGAGTCGGGTGTCTGCTCTTGTCCCTTCACTGCTCTAAGCCCGCTTTCCACTGTGAGTGTGGCCAGGTCGTCACCATCCATGAGCCGAATCTGAAACCCTCGCTCCTCTTGCACTTCCTCGGCGAACCGCTTGGCCTCTTCCGAGAATGTTCCAGACGTGACCACCATGCCGAAATCGGCTCCTTCGGCTTCCATCCCTGAAATCAGTTCCTTGACAGCAGAAGGCCCCACTGGAGGCTCCGGTGTGAAGTGCTTTGCCTGGACAGCAATCGTCGCCTGGAAGACCTCTGCAACCCTGAAAGTGGCCACGACATCGGCACCAGCATCCTTCTGTCGGGGTACGACCCTTGCGTCCGAAGCCCCAAGGGATTCTAACACATTCTTCACAAGTCTCTCGAAGCCATAGGAATCCACGCGGCCAGAGTGCAGCTCGTGGCGCGCCGCATCGACAAGTCCGCTCTTCAAATCGAGCGCGAAGGTCGGCTTCTTTCCGATCTCGGCCAGACGAACGACCTCTTCTATTTCGGATACTAGGTCGTCCGCCCGAACTGAAGTCCCCTGGACCTTCATTCTGGACTGAAGTGCCGCTCTTGCCCATGACCGAGGAATTGGTTTCTTCTCGTTCCGCCAGACCACGGATCGGCGGTGCCCGGTGTCCTCATCAATCTTGTCCTTGTCGAGGTACGCACCCCCTCCGGCAACATGAGCGACATAGAAGCCCGACCCATGAGGCACGACGACCAGGTCCCCTTCCTCCATCTCCCAGATGAACCTCCAGAGATTCCCCGCCGCACTTCCAGACCGACAGAAGCTCTCGTCGTCCTTGTAGAACTCATCGTGCACAATCTGCCTGAACTCCTTCCAGCTTAGCTTCTTGTCCGTCAAACCATCCGCGGTGCTCCAGCCTATTATCAGCGTGTCGGATTCCAGTGCCTCCGGCACCTGATCGACGCCGCCAGGGGCAATACGAAGCACAAAAGCCTTCTTCTCTCCCATACACTCACCTCCAATACTCAACTTAGAAAGGAGCTTCCTCGCAATCTCCAGTCTTGCCGTTGGACAATCACAGGCCTCTCCCTCCTCGTTGTCCGCGATTGTCCCTCCACTACTTGTTGCTTTCGTGAAAGCAGCTTTCTGAGATTGCTTCAGGCGCGACACAGGCTTCTTGTCATCACCTTCGCCAAGCATTTGAAGTGCATCATCATGCGAACCCGTTCACGGATTCCTCGGCGATGAAATGAACTGCTGGAGGCGATGACCGACTACCATAAGTACGGCTCGGACATGTCCCTCCATCATAAGGAGTCCTGGAGGGTCGATGATGGGCAAACAAGGTGATATGCATGAGAGGATGTGTGAGGAAATCGTCCAGACACTGCTGAAGAGGCCATTCAAGGTGGACTCAATCTACCTGTCCCACCGATGTGGCGAAATCGAGCGGAAGAATCCTGGTCGAGTCGCACTGTACAGGCTCAAAGATGATTCGGAGAAGAAAGGAAGGGTGAACAAGGTCAAGGAGCCTGATATCACCGTTCGAAGGGATGGAGCACTTCTCTTCATAGAGGTGGAAACCGACAGCTCCCCCAAGGTTGCGATTGGGGACCTGCATTGTATAGACGCATCCACTCATATCTGCTTTGAGAGCGGGGGCACACCTGTGGCGTTCGACAGATGCCTGGCTATGGTCGTACTCGACAACTTCAAAGACGGTTCCTCAAAGAAGAATCAGTTCAGTAATTTGCAGGATGCACTGCAGTTCTGCGGGTCAGTCAAAGGTGTCCGGATTTGCGAGATCTCGGAGTTCTCGGAGTCCCTCAGGGACCTGATTGGCGATGAATCCGCAAGGCGTTCCAAGGCTATGAAGCAAATCGCAGAAGAAGTCGGAGACGAAGAGAGGATAAGAAGGATTGGGGAAATACTGGAATACAACTTCAGCAACGAGGACCTTCTTCTTCGGGCTCTCACGCGCCGGGACCTAGCTGAGAAGCTCACTCAGAAAGGGAAGACAGGGAAGGAGGTCGAACATCAGGAAGCACTCGCTACGCTCGGTGACGCAGTACTGAAGGCTGTGCTCACCGAGCACCTCTTCGACTCGGGCTACGAAGAGAAGGGAGAGATCACTGACAAGAGAATCGATAAGGAGAAGAACGAGTACCTGGCGAGGGCGGGTGCGGTCCATGATCTCACGCAGCTGATGAAGACAACACCGGGAGAACGGAAGTCAGGTGCGGACAGAAGCGAGAAAGCATTGGCAACGACGGTTGAGGCACTGATTGGTGCGACCTATCGCGACGGCAACTTCCATGAATCCAAGAAGGCCACAAAGAGACTACTGATGATTCGATAAGCCCCCCTCCCACTATCGCTGCATGGTCATGATGAGCTGTGAGTTCTGCAGCAGGTAATTCCGTATCGCGTGGACGAGCATGTGGTCGTTCAGCTGCGTGGCGAAGTTCACGTAGCCCTCGCTGACCTATCTCCTGTCCCCGGTCCTGAGCCAGTTGCTAGATTCTCACATGGAGGAAGAATACAAGACACTGCCTAGGGTTCCTGAGCACTGGGGCCCGACACTCACAGTCGAGCGCACCTAGTTCAGCTTCTCCAAGCTTCCAGACTCGTCCAAGAAGTAGAACTCCACGTTGTCGACGAGACCGCCATACCTCTTCAGCCACTCCTCAGGAACTCTCCTGTCATTGCCGAAGACCAGGAATCTCCTGTCAACCTCAGTCTTCTCCAAAAGCCATACGTGTTCGGCAATTACGGAGAATTTCGCCGGCGGTAAGGACTTCCCTCTAACCATCGTCAAATACTTGGCATCACCCGCGATCTTGCGATCGGAGGACACAAAGTCGAAGAGCTTTGGACAACCGCTGAGCTGCCCTGGTCTCAAGTCCATGTTGAAGTACTGAGACATCACTTCCCCGGAGAACTGCTCGAAACTTCGCGAATTCATCACTTGCCCCTGAGAAGGTCGTTCACCCACCTCTCTCCTAGATGCTTCCATTTTCTTACACCTCCCAAATATCACGTTCTCGTTCTCGAAATCAACAGACTCCACTTCCCATCCTGCGCTAATCCATCCATCCATTGCTTGCACATGCGTCGGATCATTCGCCCACCACGGACGGTATCTGAATGCTGACGCGGGCAGAGGAAAGCCAAGAATCTGCTCGACCTCTCGGAAGGAAAGCGTTTGCTTGTCATCCTTCAAATCGCTCAGGTGATGCCCGAATGATGAGTACTTCCCCATCGAATCACATTCTCTCTATCACTTTATTAATGAGAAAAGGGATATCTGGAATATTAGTGTTTCCCTAGATTCAGTAAGAGAGGTTCAGGAAAACGCTCACAGTCGTGAGGAGTAAGCATATGGAGATGTCTTCTTCAGC
>JAJISE010000080.1 GCA_022848865.1 Candidatus Thermoplasmatota archaeon
ATAGATCGAAGCTATCCATTGGAACAGATGGTCGAGGCTCACAGGTATGTCGAGAAAGGGCACAAGAAGGGAAATGTGGTCATAACTGTGGAGCATAACTGATGAAGGAGTCTGGAATCATGAGAACTGGTGAAAAGCTGAGGGGTGAAGGGTGGAAGAAGTTCGTGAGAAGACACGGGAAGATGACGGCATTGATGGTTGGAGCGATTGCAGCAGCCTGCGTTGCAGCGCTTCTTGTCGTCCTGTGGGTGGTCGCCGATGCACAAGCGACGGGGCTCGTGCCGGGTGGGCTTGGTGCGTGGACAGTAGGCTCTGTCTTCGCTTTCATACTGCATGCGATCCTGTGGGAACTCATCCTTGTGGCAAGTTGGGTGATTCCGATGGCAGTGGTGATGTATCTCCTTTGGTACAAGAAACTGCCAGAAGAAGAACGGAAGGAGTACGAAGGAGGGCCCAAACGCAGCAGATCCGCGGGAGAGGACAGCGGCATTTCGTTCTTCATCGGATTGGTATGGTTGGCCATCGTGTGGCTCGATGGCAAGTGGAACCTCGCCTTTCAGGATTGGACTTTCGATGATTGGGTGTATTCGTGGATGTGGGCAGGTCTGGTGGTCCTGGTGATCGTGGGCATTCCCGCGATAGTATGGGTAATCTGGTCCCTCAGAAGGAATGGCGGACAACGGTGATCATTGCGCTCACGTGAGAACCTTGCGGCGAAAGGGTTATCGGCGGGCGGTTCTCCCTCCATTCCTCCTCCCAGATTGAACATGTCGCGGAGCGTTCACAAGCGTTTTGGCGGGGGACGTGGGAGGCCGCTCAAGACAGAAGGTTCGTCAGCAAGTCGGTACGAGCGACACATAAAAGAACCAAGTGAGAAAGAATAGGAAGAGCGTCACCAGGACCGTTCCCAGCAAGGAATCGAGATCCGTGTGTCCCTTTCGATACGCTATCCCTATGAAGACCAGGGCTGCCACGCAGAAGGAGGCGAAAAGGATGATGCCCGGTGAGAACGGATCCTGTCTCTTGCCGCATTCATAGGGATCGAACATCGGGACCGTGATGATGAAGAGAGCTAGCCCCAGGAGGACCACGAGAGTGGCAATCCGCAGGTAATGCCTTGGTCGCACGACAAGGAATACTCGGGGCCGTATGAAATCGTTTTGGCGGGAGGGCGGCGCACCCGCTCCCGATGGAATTGTCCCGCCACTCATGCGGTCCGCAATGGCCAGTGATTTGCCGGCGGGAATCATTATATACGCAGGAGGGGATGTTTTGACTGTATATCCGCACCGTCGTTCGCGAGGATGACGGTCATATATACACGGTGGAGGGGATGCACAGATCAGCGTTTTCCGTCGAGAAGGGATATCGGGAGACATCCCGCTGGATTGTGGCAACTTCCCAACCAATATTAAATAGTTCGAATTCCATATGTGATTCTGATATGCTTAGCAAAACGAAAGTGTCTAAGGGCTACCTGACAGTGGTGCCCAAGAAGGTGCGCGAGGCCTCTGAGATACGCGAAGGGGACCTCCTGGAATGGTCAATCGAGGAGGGCAAGATAATCATCAGGCCGCGCCCGAGGCGGACCGTGAAGGATGTCACGGGGCTCATATCCCACGGCGGGGATGCCGTCGAGTCAAAGCGCCGGGCGCAGAGAGGGAAATGATCGCGGACAGCTCCTACTTCGTGGCACTGGCCGACAGCAGGGACAAGTGGCACAAGCGGGCCCTGCGCCTCGATGTGCCCGCGAAGCTCATCATAACCGACCTGGTCGTTGCGGAGAGCATCACCATCGTCGGCGAACGAGGCGGCGGGAAGGCGGCGCAGATGCTCTACGAGTACTTCGTCGACGATTGCGAGGTCGTCTTCGTGGACGCGGAACTGCTGGAAGAGGCGATGGCGCTGCACCTTCAGTACGACGGCACTCTCTCGGTGGCGGACTGCGCGAGCGTCGCCCTCATGTCCCGCAATGGGATCGGGGAGATCGTGTCCTTCGACAGCGACTTCGACAAGGTGCGCGGGATACGACGCGTCCACTAGGGCGTTCATAATCGTTTTGGCGGGAGGCTCAATCGGACCTATCGTCAGGTGGGGACCCGACAACCTCATTCAAGAACCAGAGGAAGAGGACCGCAAGGGACGCAGGGATCATTCCCATGACGACGAAGGCGAAGAATGCCCAAGCCCAGAAGCTGACACTTCCGAGCATATCGAGTCTGTGCGATGCCCATCCCGCCAGGAGCACATAACCGATCCCGCCCACGATGACGGCAAACCAGAACAGCTTGACGTAGTTGATGCCTCTGCCGTCCTTCCTCATGAACAGGCTCATCGACCCTCCCGCTCGTACCATGGGCGGAGGCGTTCATAATCGTTTTGGCGGGATGATCTCTCCTCCCTTCCTGGACCGCCACCAGAGTGCGGCGACAACAACAGCAGCGAAGGCAGCAGGAAGGAGGAAGAACGGGAGCTCGATGGGGATGTAGTACTCGGGCTCCTGAAACTCGAAGATGGAGAAGCCCCCGTCCATCGTGTAGACCCTGGAGCCGATGACCTCGATGTCATTGACCTCCCAACCCCCGATGGGACTGCCGCTGTAGTTGTAGAACTCCCTCTCGATTATCTGCCCTTGCGACGTGCGGTCGTACACCCTCAGACCGTGCTGGTCCCCCACAAAGAGGAGCTCGTCGGTTGGGAAGACGGAGTAGACCTTCGCTCCGTATTCGTACCGGTACCATGTGTCGGCGGGGTTGAGCGGGTCCGACATGTCGAGTATCAGCAGTCCCCCGTCGTAGTCCGCTACGAACGCCGTGTTTCCGTGGAAGGCGATTTCGCGGGGTATTCCTTCAGTGTCGAGATGACCGACCTCCTGAGGGTTATACGGGTCCGACACGTCGAGGACCCTGAGTCCTTCAAACCCGGCCAGAACGTACAGGTAGCCGTTCCAGTATTCGCAGTCGGTCACAAAGCGGTCGTACGGGAGAGTCGAGACTAGGGTCAGATTATTTGGGTCTGAAACGTCGAGGATGGCAATCTCGGCACCAGTGTCGTTGAACGTACCGACGCACAGGAAGTCATCGAATCGTTCGATTCCGCGGAAGGTGGAAGAACCGTGGCCATGCCAATACGTGTGGGAGACCTCCGTCACGTTGTAGGGATTGGAGACATCGAAAACGTAGACACCATACCAGGAACTCGTGGCGTACAACAGGCTTCCATCGAGAACGACGTCCATCATGGGCTGATCCATGTGGTGTCTCTCGATAGGCCTCACGTTCGAGGTCCGCGTGACGTTGTAGATCTCGATTCCGTGCGATGTCCCGACGTAGGCGAAGTCACCCTCAACGTCGAAGCCGTGACCGATGCTGTGATATGTCCCCAGCAGGACGAGGCGCTCTTCCCCGGGATCGCCCCTCGCTTGCGAGATCAGCAAGACAAGCGTGGCCACGACAGCCAAGACAGCGATCGTCCTTCTCAGCGGGTTCCCTCCCGCTCTCGACATGAGGACGCGCGTTCATAATCGTTTTGGCGAAACTGTTTTGAATCACCGGCGCGTATTTATGAACCGATGGAGGAGAAACCAAGAGCCCGTCTCGGAGACTACTTGCTGGGCACGGGCATGGGGCTCTGCGTCACCCTGGCCTACCTGGTTCCTGCGCTCGTGCTCAACTACAACCAGTGCACTGCGACCCTCGGGGAGAGGGAACTGCGGATGCTGCTGTTCTACGTCACGACCGGGATCGCGGTCGTCGCGGCGCTCCTCCTTGCAGTGGCGTGGGCGGCTTCGGGGAACGAGAAGATCAAGTACTCCTGCTTCCTCGTGCTGGTCGGACTGGGGACGCTGTTCTCCTGGTTC
>JAJISE010000081.1 GCA_022848865.1 Candidatus Thermoplasmatota archaeon
TCCAAACCTTGTATCCGTCCCACTCATCCAATCGAACGAGAGCATCGAGATCGTTCTCCAGACAGTAGAATACGACAGGGCATGGAACTACGACTCCTCCTCTCAGGAATGGAAATGGTACATGACGTCCAAGACCTATAGGAGAGGATTATGGAACATGGATCATACCGGGGGAATGTGGGCGAACGTGAAAGAGGATTCGAATCTCACGGTTGCGGGAATCGTTCCCGCTCAGACCACGATATTTCTGTACGAGGGGTGGAATCTCGTTTCGGTCCCGTCCTTCAACTCCTCCTACACGGTCGCTGACCTGAAGGCCGAGGCGGGTGCCACGAGGGTGGAGGGATATGATCTTGCCCCGCCTCACTTCCTGAGAGTGCTCGAAGACGCCGAAGTGCTTTTGGCGGGGTTCGGTTATTGGGTCAAGGTAGAAGCAGACACCGTCTGGATAGTCGAAGTGTCGTAGTTCGAAAAGAAGAACGACACTTTTATGAAGTGGTCAGGTAGCGAAGGGCTGCTCACTCGGACGATAGTTGCTGCGATGAAGCTGCAAAAGGTTTTCCGCTACTAGAGTCATCACCTTGACTGTCTTGGATCATGCAGAAAACTCCAAAGAAGGCTGAAGTGCAAAACATAGTCGCATCCACGAGATTCGCGGATAGCCTTGACTTGAACGCTATTGCAGGGATCCTTGAGGGCTCGGAGTACGATCCCGAGAAGTTTCCAGGATTGATCCATCGCATAAAGGAGCCGAAGACCGCTCTTCTCCTATTCGGAAGCGGGAAAGTAGTTTGCACTGGGGGAAAGAGACTCAACGATGTTCGAGGGTCTGTTGACATCGTTGCCGGCAAATTGCTGGAAGCTGGAATACCCGTTGAACGGCATCCAGAGATAACAGTTCAAAATATCGTAGCCACGTCTGATCTCGGTGCTGGGATAAACCTCGCCAATATAGCCATCTCACTCGGCGTGGAGCACATAGAGTACGAGCCTGAACAGTTCCCTGGACTGGTTTACAGGTTGGAGGATCCCAAGACAGTCTGCTTGCTTTTTAGTACAGGCAAGATGGTCCTCACAGGCGCAAAGAATGTGGAGGAGATAGACCGCGCGGTCGAATCGATTGCAGAGGTCCTCAGCAGGTGTGGATTCTTGTAGCATGGTTGCGGAAGGAAACACATCGCACAATCGCGACCGAAGCACAGAAAACAAGCAGCTCCTTTGCCCAAACAGGAAGGACATCCCGACGTCGAAACTTCTGGGTAGCATTGAATCCACTCACAGAAGGAATATCCTCTTCATATATCCAAGAGTCAGTGTTCTTCTCTCAAAAAATGAAAAATGGAGGGTTTCTCCTCCACTATGTGCTTCGTCTTGTTGCCAGTTTCGTTCCCTCGGTTGCGCCCAGCTTTTCCAGGTCCCTTTCGTGCAGATGAATCTCCCTCATCTCAACAGGAGCAGTTTCTGCCGTCAAGGTATGGGTATTCCCAGCGTGCTCTACGACGATAGTATCGCCAGGATCCGCGCCCAATGCTGTTATGGTTTCTACATGTAGTCTTACCGTGCCTGCTGCCGCTTCCACTGCCTTCCTTGCTGCAAGATTCCTTGTTCTCTCGTAGCGTTCGGCTATGGCCGCATCCGTCTTTCTCAGTTCTTCGACCACACGTGTCCTTATTTCCTCGGTTGTGTTCACCGTAGTGGGGTCGATTCTCGATGCGATTTCCCTTGCCGTTTCCTCGGTAGCTCCAGCCCTTGTGATGGACTCTTCCAATTTTGCCCCGTTGAATTCCTCCTGAGTACCCGTTCTTTTGTTTAGTAAAGTCATGACAATTTTCACCTCCCTCTCACATCGGTACTTGTATCGCGCCCCGCCTCGGCGCCTGCCTATTACAGAATAGATAACAGACGGAACGATGAATACCTTGCCAATGTCTTGGTGGACAAAATGTCTCTTTCCATAGGGAAGTCTGACTTTTCCCTGGAACGATTTCATATGAATGTGCCCACTTCCAGCCGAATGGCACGGATACGAGGACTGGTGCACTCCCCGAAAGCTGCTTGTCGAGGAACCACAGGACTGAAGAGGAGCGAAAGTGGGCAAGGATTGATCTATGTGCAACGTCGGAGCTAGCTCACTCAGCGACCTCGTCTTCCAATTTCCCGGCATCGGATTCCTCAGGCTCACTCTTTCTCCTCTTCGCAAGGATGAGTGCAATGATGAGGACAATAATGACCAAGAGGACTATGAGACCTGTCCAAGTCAGCCAATCGAACGCGTCCGGTACGGAGACCTCCTCGCAGGTCAGCGTAATGGTGGTTGCTCCAGCAATTGTGATGGCATGACCAATCGTTCCTCCATCACTCCATGAGACGAAGCTGAACTCCGTCCCCTCGATGATCTGTTTCTCAACGGCTAGGAGGGAGTGTGTCGAATCGGAATCGAACCAATGGGCCGTTGGCGCGACAGTCTCATTCCCGTCCAGCGAGAATCTGAGTCCGGCGGGAACAGATTCAAACGATACGAGATACTGACTCTGCCAGAGAGCTATGGATGTTTTCGGAGCGTCCATGAGGATCTCCGAAGACTGGTAGTAATCCGTTCCCGATCCATCTCCCACCCATTGCTGGAACACTGCCCTCACGCCTTCGGCGATTGGAACCACGTCGGAATCCAGGCGCGCCCGTGCCAGAGAACCCTCAACGTACCATCCTTCTCCAGTGATATTGCCATTCGTTGAGACGATCGTGAGGTAATGCTCTGTCCTCCATGTAGCGTTGGCCGTCTTGGGAGCATCCATCGTGATGGGATTCGACGTGCTGAAGCTGGACCCTGTGGCGTCAACCGACCAATGGTCGAACACGAAGCGACTCCCCTGCGGGCCGTCCACATACCCCTCGCTCAGGCTCACGATGGCATCATCCCCCTCGTCATACCATCCGCCACCGCTGATGGTTCCATACTCGGAATTGGCTTCCAGATGGTGTTGCGTCACCCAAAACGCTCGCGCTGACTTCGCCCCAGTCATGGCAATGGCATCGGACTGGCTGAAATCGGTACCAGTGGCATCGTTGCCCCAGCTCTCGAAGACCGCTCTGCTGCCTTGTGCGATCTGCACCGCTCCAGAATCCACGCTTGCGAAGGCAGATAGCCCCTCATCGTACCACCCTCCACCTGATGTTGAGCCATGATCAGACACCACTGTGAGGAGGAACTGCCTATCCCAGGATGCGCTCGCCGTCCTAGGCTGGTCCATTGTGATTGGATTGGAGCCCGAATAGTCCGTTCCGGAAGCGTCGCCTTCCCAGGACGCGAATACGAACCTCTCGTCTGTGCCAACCATGTGTACATCCGAATCGACAGATGCGACTGCGCTGCTGCCCTCATCGTACCAATCCTCGCCTTGCAGGGAACCATAGGCTGACGTGACGGTCAGGTAGTGCTGTGTGGTCCACATTGCCTGAACGGTCTTCGGAGAATCCATCACCACACTCGCAGTGGAACTGGTAGAGCTGGAGTCACCAGACCACGTCTGGAACAGATGCCTCGTGTCAGTCACGCCCACTTCGTAGAACGGTGTTGTGACCGAGAACGTTGCCGTCACGCCCTCATCAAACCACCCTTCGCCCTGAGGATCTCCATAGGCCGACACGACAGCGAGGAAGTGCTGAGCCATCCACATCGTGCTCGCGACCTTCGGGCCGTCCATCAGGATCGGGTCGGAGGCGGAGTAGTCCGTCCCGCTCGCGTCACCTGACCAAGAGGAGAAGACGTATCTCGAATTCCCGATGACGACCGTGCC
>JAJISE010000082.1 GCA_022848865.1 Candidatus Thermoplasmatota archaeon
GAAGTGGAGAGGGATGGAGAGCCGAGGAGCTCCGTGGAAGAAGAGATTGCCCACTACAGGAAGAGGTTCATGGACTCGATGGACAATGATTTCGGCACTCCGGGTGCAATCAGGGCACTGTTGGACTTCGCCGGAAGTGAGAAGACATCACCAGACGAGTTGAGGATGACCGAGGCAAGGCTCGCACTGGGAGTCCTCAACGAGGCAGACAGCATACTCGGGCTTACTGGTGCAGACTGAAATCTATTTAAACGAAGATGGCATTAGTGCGAGGGCAAGGTGTTGGATTGGTTGAGTTCAAGGCTATCATCGCGGACCCGAAGAAGGGCATAAGCTACTCCACAACGATTGGGGGACACCAGGCGAACTCCCTCATCGGAAAGAAGATCGGAGAGGAGATTGACGGCATTTTCGTTGACCTTCCAGGATACAAGCTCAGGATCACAGGTGGATCGGACAAGACCGGAACGCCCATGAGGAGGGACATCCCGGGCGGAAGGAGGAAGAGTGTCCTTGTCACGAAGGGCGTCGGATTCAAGCCGAAGGACAAGGGCGTGAGAAAACGGAAAACGTTTCGCGGGAATGCGATCTCCCAAGAGATATCACAGCTCAACCTGCGTGTGACAAAGAGGGGCCCCCGGTCGATTGAGGACAGCCTGAAGGCACGAGAGGCCACGGAATGAATGTTCCCGTCCAGCCCGAGGCGAACATAGGGATGATCGGTCACGTTGACCATGGAAAGACAACCCTCACGAAGATGCTCACAGGGGAGTGGACGGACAGGCATTCCGAGGAGATCAAGAGGGGGATATCCATCAGGCTTGGATATGCCGATGCTTCATTCTACAAATGCCCGGACTGCCCGGAGCCCGAATGCTACTCCGTGGAACCTGAATGTCCCAAGTGTGGAACGAAGGGGGAGTTCCTTAGAGCTGTGAGCTTCGTTGACTCTCCCGGACACGAGACGCTGATGGCGACCATGCTCTCAGGAGCTGCGATAATGGACGGCGCCCTGCTTCTCGTCGCTGCTAATGAGGAGTGTCCTCAGCCGCAGACGAAGGAGCACCTGATGGGGCTGAGCATCACGGGTGTTGAGAACATAGTGATCGTCCAGAACAAGATAGACATCGTCGATCAAGAAAGGAGTCGAGAGAACTACGAGGAGATCCGATCCTTCATTGACGGGACCATTGCTGAGAATTCACCGATTGTGCCTCTCTCGGCCCACCATCACATAAACATCGACGTTCTCATAATGGAGATGGAAAAGAGAATACCCACTGCGGACAGGGATCTCGACGCACCTCCGAAGATGAATGTGGCCAGATCGTTCGACATAAACGTCCCTGGGACGTCTCCGAAGAAGCTGCGGGGCGGAGTCATAGGCGGTTCCCTGACACAGGGGAGAATAAAGGTCGGGGACGACATCTTCATCACTCCGGGCTTCAAGCGGGAGGTTTCTGGAGAGATGGTTTGGGATCCGATCAAGAGCAAGGTGACCTCTCTCGTCTCCGGGGGGGCGCAGAGGGATGAGGTTGGACCGGGCGGGCTGATAGCCGTGGGTACGGAACTCGATCCCTCGCTGGTGAAGTCGGACTCGCTGACGGGAAGGGTCGCGGGGGCGGAAAAGGCACTTCCAGACGTGCTGAAATCCCTGACACTAGAGATAAACCTCCTTGAGCGGGTGGTCGGCGCGGCGGAGGAACTCGAAGTTGACAACATCAAGACGAACGAGCCGCTGATGCTGAACGTGGGAACCGCCACGACCGTCGGCATCGTGACAAGCGCCCGAGAACAGCTTAGTGACATCGCGCTCAAGATCCGGATAAGCGCGGAACCGGGCCAGCGCATCGCCATTTCGCGGAGGATAGGCGGGAGATGGCGCTTGATAGGATACGGAATCATTCAGTGATCAGAGGGTCATGTCTGATTCTCAGGAAACCTACCTTGTCGGAAAGTTTTATCTTGTCTCAACCGAATAGCGAATACTGAGACGGGTAGTGGTAAGACCACTCAGCAATATGCACGCTGGGACAAAGGGTGCGCTCTAATCCTGAACCCAAAGGTGGCACGCGTCAGGAAGAACCTGGATCACACTGGATTCGGTAGTAACTGCCTGCCCGTCTCGCCTTCTTGCATTCCCGATAGAAAGAAATAGAGTATTCTCATTCAAAGCCTGAGGAAAGCTGGATGAAGGTCCTTTTCAGGGACGATAAGAAGGGCAACATCAAATTGCTCATTCAGACCATGGACGACCTGTGGCATCTCTACAATCTGATCGAGGAGGGAGATCTGGTCGTTGCCATGACGTTCCGCAGGGATGATCAGTTGACAGACAAGCTGAGACCGGAGAGAATGGGCAAGAAGAGGGTCAGGCTCGGCATCCGCGTACAGAAGGCAGAGTTCCATGACTTCACAGACAGGCTCAGGATACGGGGGACCATCGAGACGGGCTCCGAGGAGATTGGCTCCTACCATACATTCAACGTCACTCTGAGGGACAACATCAGCGTAGTGAAGGACTGGAAGGACTCACATCTGAGAAGGATAGAGGAGGCCGTTGCATCCACACTGCAACCTCTGATCACGTTCGTTTCGATGGACGACGAGTCGGCGCTCCTAGCGCAGATGCATCAGTACGCGATTAGGGAGATAGCCACGATCAGAGGACCCGGATCTGGAAAACAGTTCAAGAGTCCCGCTACGAAGGAGGATTACTTCTCCGAGATCCTTGACACGACCAAGTCTCTGGAGCAGACGGGCATCCTCATCGTTGTCGGTCCAGGCTTCACGAGGAAGGACTTCTTCGACTACGGCAAGAGGAAGTCGGCAGAGACCTTCGAGAAGGGCTACACGATTGTCACGGGTTCGGCTGGTATGGCGGGGATCCAGGAAGCCCTCAAGCGTGGCATGGGAGAGCAGGCGCTCCTCGACAGCAAGGTCGCCACGGAGACGAGGCTCGTTGAGGAGGTGCTTTCGGAGATCTCGAAGGAGGGGGCATACGCCTATGGAGAGGAGGAGGTCTCCAAAGCCATTGACATGGGAGCGATCGAAACGTTGCTCGTCACGGAGGACTCGATAAGGGACGAGAAGAGAGAGGCCCTGATGAAGGGGGCGGAAAGAGCCAAAGGCAAGGTCGTCATCGTTAGCAGCCGTCACGAGGCGGGAAAGAAGCTCCTGTCGCTCGGAGGGCTGGCCGCCCTTCTGCGCTACAAGATCTAGCACTATGCCCGTCCGTACGACTCTCCACGCTTGAAGGCGGTGACTATCAGGTGGGCCACCCGGATGGGCTCGGGAAGAGCGCCTCTCACGGTAGATTTCCTAATCGTGCCCTTCAGTTCGGCGAAGCCTATGCCGACGTGCTGCACATAGATGGGACTGTACTCTGTCTCCACCTTCTTGATCTCGTTCTTTGAGATGAGCTTGAACCTTTCCTTCCAATCATCGAACTTCTTCTCGAGCGCGATCCTGATCGATTCCATATCCGGACGTTTCCTGCTGATGCTTGCGACAGGGATCCCGACATCCTCGCTCAGCTTGCCGATGTCCACCACGTTGAACCCGCCCAGAGCGATC
>JAJISE010000083.1 GCA_022848865.1 Candidatus Thermoplasmatota archaeon
TGATCCGGATAATGCCGATACAACGAGGATGAGCAAGAGTCCGATTCCCTGGATTCCTCTGGGGCATTCCATTACTCTAATGGATGCGTTTAGTTATTACTATGTCTTATGGGAGCCTCGAAAGTCAGGATGGCACGTTTGTGGGGTAAGTTGTTGCCTCACTGCCCTCTTGCTAGTCCTTCTCGGGCTTTTTCGGCAGCGATATAGTGAACTTGGCTCCCTCGCCCGCCTTAGATTCGACGTCTATGGTGCCCTCGTGGGCTTCCACCGCCCGCCTGCTGTACGTGAGACCGAGGCCCATGCCCATGGCCTTCGTGGTGTAGAAGGGCCTGAAGAGGTTTCCCAGCTCGGTCTCCGGGATTCCGATACCCGTGTCGGACACCTCGATTTTAATTTCGTGATCATCTTCCCGGGCGGAGATCGTCAGCCTGCCGTCGTTCTTCATGGCCTCGAGCGCGTTCCTGATGAGGTTGTCCATGACCCGCCTCATCTTCACCTTGTCCAGGCTCACCTTCATCGAGCCCACATTCACTTCGACGGTGACGCTGGAGGGAATCAGGGATGCCGCCAGTGAATCGGATATCAGCTGGGAAAGGTCTACCTCCGTGATATCCAGGGTCTCCTCGAAGTCCTGGTTCTTCCAGTCTTCCATTATATCGTTAGCATGCTTCACGCTCCCCGTGATTATGCCCATCATCTCCTCGCGCTTCTCGGGCTCCCTGTTGGCGATGTATGCGGCGTTCATGATGGTCTGGAGGGGCCCCTTGATGTCGTGGCGCACCATGGAGGAGATCCTCTGGACACCCGCGACCAGTTCCCGGGTATGCCTTTCACGGAGCTCATCGAGCCTCCGCTGGGACTGTATCCTATCGATGGCCGAGGCAACGTGCTCGGCCAGGATCTCCACGAGTCTCTGGTCGTTGGAATCGAAGGCCCCGAGTTCTACGCTCTCGACGTTGATGACGGCTACGACCTCATCCCTCACGATCACGGGGACAGCGAGCTCCGATAGCATCTCTCTCCCCATGGCCTCGGGTCCCGTGATGAAATCCGGATCGGATCTGGTGTCGGGCACTAGTTGGGTGGTGCCTTCTCTGACCGTTCGCGCCACTATTCCCGGGCCATCTACTTTGATGGAGATGAAGTTTCGCTGCCTGATGTCCTGGGAGTAGATCGGTTTCACCATGCCGTTCTCGATTATTTGGAAGCTACCAATATCGACCTCCAGGGTTTTCCCGATCGCCTCGAAGGTCTTCTTCCCCACCTCGGCCAGAGTCGTCGCCGATGCCAGCTCCGCTGCGTGGCTGTGCAGGGTCTCGAATCTCTTCTCGGTGACCCTCTGCTCCGTGAGGTTGAAGCTGTGTATCCCGAGGCCGTCCCCGACCTTGAAGGCCTTTATCGCGATCTCGATGTCGCCGACGCTCGGGTGCAGCTTGACGCTGTCAAAGAATACGGGGTTTCCCGTCTCCAGTACCTCCTTGTACTTTTCGGGTCTCTCTGTTTCATCGATTCCCGGGATAATTTCGAGTATGTTCTTTCCTAGAACATCTTCCTTATTCGTTGTGTTGGGGAAGACGATCATTCCCGAATTGTTGACGTCTTGAAGGTTCAGATTCGAGTCGTAGAGGTAGAAATAGTCCGTGGCCGTATCCATGAACAGGCGTAGCCTCGCCTCGCTTCTCTGGATCTCCTCCTCCATCCGTTTCCGCTCTGTGATGTCACGGGCATATGTGATCACAGCTTGGTTCCCCTCGAACTCGATGCCCGATGAGGCGACCCCCAGCCAAATCGAAGAACCGTCTTTCTTCAGGGACCTCAGCTCATAGATAAACCGTCGCACGTCCCCCCGCTTTCTCCGCTCGCTTATGACATCCAGCTGCTCCGCGTCTTTTGGGTCAATCACCTCGCTGGTGTTTCTCCCGATCAGATCAGAGGGGTCTGAGTATCCCAGCATCTCGGCGTATCTCTGGTTGACGTAGAGATATTCCCGGTTCCGGGTGACCACAACACCATCCAATCCCTCCTCGAGAAGAGAACGGTATTTTTCCTCACTTGCCTTCAGCTCTTCCTCCATCCGCTTGTGCTCGGTGATGTCTCTGCCATATATGTTGACGTAGTCTGTGTCCACCACCGGAACGACGGAGAAGGAGAACACTCTATCCCTGTAGATGCTCTCTCTTTCATCGATCGAACCTGAGTTGTATGCCCCCGATACCCATTCCGCCCATCCATCTGGAACGGCATCCCCGATCTTGGATCCCCACTCCCCCAGAAGAGGCCTGGCAGCGGCGTTCGCGTACAGTATCACCCCGTCCTTGGAGATGCGTAGCACGGGATTAGAGTTCTCAGAAGGGAACAGCGCCAGGCCGCGAATCTCTTCTTCCGCCCGTTTCTGCTCTGTCACGTCCCTTGCGATGATTTCGACCCCGATGAATTTCTCGTCCTGAATCAACCCTGTAATGTTACTATCCAGCCAGATGACTTCTCCACTTTTCGTATACCATCGGTTCAATGATGTATAGTTCTCCAGCTTCCGAGAGGAGAGATCATCCAAGCTGGACCTGAACTGAGCTTTATCTTCGTCGTGGATGAGCTCGAGCATGCCCATCCCCATCATCTGAAGCTCCTCGAGTGAATACCCAAAAAACCTCAGGAAGGCTGAGTTGCACCTAGTGATGCCCCGCGCCATCTCGACTCGAAAAATTCCGTCAACGGAATTCTCTATCATCGAGCTGAGCTCCTGCTCTCTACTCCGCAGATTATCTTCGGCTCGGTACCTTTCGACAGCGTGTTTGATCCTTCGCGCCAGGACCTGATAGTGGCTGGGGTTCATCTCCTTGCGGATGTAGTCGTCTATGCCCACAGTGAAGGCGGCCTCGGCGACCTCCTCGCTGCCCCGTCCCGTGTAGAGGATGATGGGTATGTCGCTGCTCTCCCTGATCCTTCGGGCGACCTCGATGCCGTCCATCGGGGACATCATGAAGTCTGAGACGACACAGTCGTAGGCCTCTGTCTTGAACAGTCTCAACGCGTCCTCGGGTGAGACGGCCGATTCCACGATTAGGCCTTCATCCGCCATCTCCAGGAACTTCTTTGTGAAATCCAGTTGGGTCGTCTCGTCGTCGACGTGGAGGACGCGAATCTTGCTGGGTCTGGGAGATGGTTCAGGCTGATTCATGGCGGACAGTTAGGACTCCTATGCACCGCCTTTATACATTATTACAGAACGCGATATACCCCCCAAAGCGCGAGTTGG
>JAJISE010000084.1 GCA_022848865.1 Candidatus Thermoplasmatota archaeon
ACAAGCGGGGAGACATTCGGGGTGGGATCAGCGTTTCGGTCCCTATGGAGCCCCTGTGGGCCATTTTGCGTATGCACGTGCTCACGTTGGTGCTGGGTCATGTTCTGCTGTGCCTGATGGGTCTGGTAGGGGTCGTCATGGGGACGCAGCGGCTGAGGCGGAGCGAGAGGGAACGCAACAGAGCGGCGGAGGCACTTCAGAAGGCCAAAGAAAGAGCCGAGGCAGCCACGCAGGTTAAAAGCGAGTTCCTGGCCAACATGAGCCACGAGCTGCGTACCCCTCTCAATGCCATTCTTGGTTTCTCTGAGATCATGCGACGCGACCCGACCATTACTCCTTCCCAGCTGGAGAACCTGGCCTTCATCAGTCGCAACGGCACGCATCTCCTGGACCTGATCAACGATGTACTCCAGCTGTCCAAGATCGAGGCGGAACGGATTACCCTGGACGAGAGCGTCTTTAATCTATATACGCTTCTCGACATGCTCGGAAGCATGTTTCGCCTTCGGGTTGAGGACAAGGGGCTGGACCTCATGTTTGAGCGCTCCCCTGCGGTACCCCGGCACATTCGATGCGATGAACGCAAGCTCAGGCAAGTGTTCTTGAACCTGCTCAGCAATGCCGCCAAGTTCACGGAGAAAGGTGGGATTAGCGTCCGGGTGGGTTACGAGCGCGAGGAAGAGAAGGGCAAGCCGCCCCGTCCGGGAGGCCGTCTGCTTGTGGAAGTGGAGGACACAGGGCCCGGCATTGCTCAGGAAGAAATAGGGAAGCTCTTCGAGGCCTTCAGCCAGACCGCTTCGGGGCGCGGAGCGCAGGAAGGAACGGGATTGGGGCTAACCATCAGCCACAGTTTCGTGAAGCTGATGGGCGGAGATATCGAGGTCACGAGCGAAGTAGGCCGTGGAAGCGTGTTCAAGTTCGACGTGCTCGCACCGGAGGCTGAAGCCGAGACAGTGAAAGAGATCCGGAAGCCTCGGCGCGTAGTGGGTCTGGTTCCCGGCCAGCGTCTTCCGCGCATACTTGTTGTGGATGACGTTGAGGATAACCGGAGGCTGTTGGTCAAAGTGCTTGAGTCGATGGGCCTGAATGCGCGGGAGGCGACCAACGGCGAAGAGGCGATCTCGGTCTGGGATGCGTGGGAGCCTCAGCTGATCTGGATGGACATGGCGATGCCGGTGATGAACGGCTATGAGGCCACGAGACGGATCAAATCGACCGCCAAAGGCCAGTCCACCATCATCGTCGCTCTAACGGCGAGCGTTCTTGAGGAAGACCGTGTGAAAGTCTTTGATTCGGGGTGCGACGACTTCATCCGCAAACCCTTCCATGAGTCGGAGATATTCGAGATGATGTCTGATCATCTCGGTCTGAAATACGTTTACGAGGAAGAGGGGAGATGGGGGGAAGCGGCGGCCTCCCCAGTTGTGGTCCGCGAACTGGCCCCCGAAGATCTCTCGTGTCTTCCTCCGGAATTGATCTCCAATCTGCGTGAAGCGGCCTCTATTGGTGACATTAACGCGCTGAAATCGCTGATGGAGGAAGTCGAGAAATTTGACAAGAACCTCAGCGTAACGATGAGAGATATGATTGATGACTTCCGGATTGGGCCGATCGTCTCAGTTCTGAAGGGAGAGGGACAGAATCGTCCCAGAGAGGAATCACCATGAACGCAGAAGGCGAGAATGTGACGTTTGGCGATGTCTTGATCGTTGACGACAATGAAGCGAATCTGCAATTGCTTCACGCACTGTTGTCTGAGCAGGGGTACAGCGTTCGTGTGGCGACGAATGGCACCATGGCACTTGAGTCGGCTCGGGCGAAGCGGCCCGACTTGATCCTCTTGGACATCAGGATGCCCGATATCGACGGTTACGAAGTATGCAAACGTTTGAAGTCATCCGATGCGACGAAGGATGTATCTGTGATATTCGTGAGCGTGGCAAAAGAGGCTTTGGATAAGGTAAAGGCGTTTGCCGTCGGAGGCGTGGACTACGTAACTAAGCCTTACAAGGCCGAGGAAGTCTTGGCCCGCGTCAAGGCTCATCTGACGATCAGTCACCTGCAACAGCAATTGAGAAGCATCAATGAGGAGCTTGAGGCACGGATTCTGGAACGGACAGCGGACCTGGTACGAGCCAACGAGTCCTTACAGACAGAGATCGCCGAACGCAAGCGGGCCGAGGATGAGACCCGTGCTCAGAGTATATTTTTACAGACCGCCATTGATGCTCTGACCCACCCTTTCTATACCATAAACATTAAAGATTATTCGATTTCCCTGTTCAATAAAGCGGCAGGAATAAACATCTCCGAAGAATCGCCGACCTGTTATGCCCTGACTCACGGCCGATCTGAACCTTGTCGGAAGGATGATTGTCCCTGTCCCATCGAAGAGATAAAAGTAACCGGACGTCCTACAATGGTTGAACATATTCATCTGGATAAGAATGGGAATAAGCGGAATATAGAAATCCATGCCTTCCCTATCTTTGACAGTGAAGGCAATCTATCTCAAATAATCGAATATTCAATCGATATTACCAAGCGCAAAAAAGCTGAAGCAGAGTTAAGAAAACACCGTGAACAGCTTGAAGATCTGGTCAAGGAGCGTACCAATGAACTGGAGGCTACCCAAGAAGAGCTGGTAAAGCACGAAAAGCTCTCCGTGCTCGGGCAACTTACGGCCACGGTGAGCCACGAACTGCGCAATCCTCTGGGCGTGATCCGCAGTTCGGCTTTCTATGTTGAAAGCAAGTTAAGCGATGTTGATGTGAAGATCATAAAGCATCTAAAAAGGATCGAGGAACAGGTGGCCCTGTGCGATTCAATCGTCGATGATTTATTGGAATACACCCGGGGCCGGCGCTCCGAGATGCTTGAGGGAGAACTCAATCCCTTTTTGGAAGAGGTGCTCGATGGCATGACGTTCCCGGAGCCGGTGCACATGCTCCGAGAAATGGCCCCCGATCTTCCCATGGTTCGCTTTGATAGAGAAAAGCTGCAGCGGGTCGTGAACAATCTGGTCACGAATGCCATTCAGGCCGTCGTAGTACGGCAGGAAGGATGGAAGGAGGAAGAAGGGCCGTATCGACCACAGGTAAAATTGGCCACCTCCATGGTCGAAAATGGCG
>JAJISE010000085.1 GCA_022848865.1 Candidatus Thermoplasmatota archaeon
TGGGGTGGGAGATGTCCTCGAGATTGATGCCTCCCAGTGAGGGTTCCAGCCACTTGGTGCACTGGATGATCTCATCGGGGTCCTTTGTGGCGAGGCATAGCGGAAACGCGTCCACGCCACCGAGGTACTTGAAGAGCAGGGACTTCCCCTCCATCACTGGAAGCCCGGCCTCAGGTCCGATGTCCCCCAGCCCGAGGACTCTCGTCCCGTCGGAGACGACGGCGATAGTGTTCCACTTGTTCGTTTGATTGTAGACCTGCTCTGGCTCCTTCTGAATCAGCCTGCAGGGCTCGGCGACACCGGGTGTGTACCAGATCGCGAAGTCGTTGAAGTCTCGAACCGGTGCCTTGAGAGTCACCTCTATCTTCCCTCGGTAGAAGGGGTGAAGTATCAGGGCGTCCTCCCCTGGCTTCTTCGCCTTCGCCAACATCTCTTCCACAGTGGGTTTCCTACCTCCCTCCTCACTAGAGTCGTCCATTTTTTTCACCTATCCAATCGATTCTGAACCAGTCTCAGGCGACGCATCGCGCGTATATAATCCTTTTCAGATTCGTGAGATTGGATACTAATATCGTCATTTCTCGAAGGATGCCTTCAGCATCGTCTTTCCTGCCAGACTGGTCCTGCCAGACGGGGTCGAACCGTGGGCGTGACAGAAAGAGGTGCATGCGTTACGATATCTGATGTGATTTCTGCGAAAAGCGTTATTCTTTAATAGTCGTGGTTCCATTCGTCTCCTAGGTATGAAGATGGTGGAAAGATGGGAAGGCGAAGGTGTCCATCTGGGTGAGAGGTGGAAAGGCCTGGACATGAGACTTCTTCCTCTCGACCACATCGATGTGAAGATCCTCGAGAAGCTGAGGGAGAATGCCAGGACAAGCAACATCGGGATTGCCAGAGATCTCAAGATAAGCGAGGCGACCGTCAGAAGGCGGATAATGAGCATGGAGAGGAAGGGAATAATAAAGGGCTATTCCGTCTATATCGACTATCAGCTTATTGAGAATCCAGTGAAGGCCTACGTTCACATAAGCGTCTCTGGGACTCACAGGGACGACATTGTCAAGAGGGTGTGCGAGCACAGTCGCGCTGTCGCCGTATACAGGGTGACGGGCGACCACGAGATTCTCTGCGTGATGCTTTTCGTAGACATGCCGGAACTCCAGGACTTCCTGGACTCCTATCTGGATGTAGATGGAATCCGTGACGTGAGGGCGCAGATCGTGATGAGCCCTTACAAAGGAGTTCCGTGGACCGGAGTGTAGGGTCTCATCCCGCTTGCTTTCTGCCGATTTCTCGAAAAGGCTACAACGTCGAATCCGACACGGGCCCACACGCCTCCGTGAGATGTCAGAACTTCACCGGAACGGCGTGGGCATCAAAACCGTTCTTTCCCTCGTCCAGACCGAATGCCATGACGTAGAGTTGCGACAGGTGGATCACGGGAAACGATGTTCCGAGCCCGCCTTGACCCTGATCGAACTGAAGATGGCAGAAGGGACAGATATCGACTATGCAGTTGGCGCCTGACTGCTTCATAGCCTCGAGCTTCTGGTCCGTCATCGCCTGCGCGACTTCCTTCGCTCGGGCTCTGACACCACCGCCGGCGCCGCAACACGCGTTCTTGTTCCTGTAGTCCACGCTGGTCGCTCCCGTTACCTCGACAAGTTCGTCCAGGGTGTTCGGTCTCTCCCTGTTGTCGATTTTCTTGACGATATCGGGTTTGAAGTAGTGACAGCCGTAGTGTACCGCGGCCTTGATGTGGTCCAGCTTGTTCGTCACCTTGGCGGATATCGCATCGAGACCGACATCCGTGTAGAGGAGCTCTGCGAACTGTCTTACCTTCACTCCGCCCTTGTATTCCCTTCCGATTTCCTTGAGGATCGAGTTCGCGTACTCCTTCTTTTTCTCATCGTGCTCGATCTTGTCGGCCACTTCCCACAACGAACCGAAGCAGCCGTTGCATATCGTCACGATCTCGGTTCCCTTCTCTTCCGCAAGCGAGAGGTTCCTTGCGCCAATGGCAAGCCAAGTGTCCTGATCGAAGCTTCGGAACACTCCCGGTGCGGGGCAACAGGAGGTCTTGTCGAGGATGTCCATGTCAATGTCCAGAGCTTTCGCCACTTCCACGGTGGCGGTTTCAATGCCCGGGTACCTAAGAGGCGCGATACATCCGAGAAAGAGACTGTACTTCGCCATTCTCATCCCACCAGTTCGTCGAAGTGCGTCGCCTTGATGATCTTCTTCACCTCATCCAGGGCCTCCTTGTCCGAAAGGACGGTCGGAGGCTCACTATCAAGGCCAAGAGTCTCTCTCATCTTCCTGAAGGCGTCCCCGAGAGGAATGGCATGCCCGGACTTCATCAGACTCCTAGCCGTGTTCTTATGAGCCTCTGCCATGTATCCCTCTCTGACGGCCATGTTTCGAAGCGTCATGATAATGTCTGTGATCTTGACTCCTCGCGGACACCGCTCATCGCATGTCGTGCAAGTCGTGCAGAGCCACAGCTCCTCAGCCGGTAGGACCTCGTCCTTGAATCCGAGCTGGACTCTCCGCATCATCTTCCTTGTTCTGAACGCGGTCACCCTCCCGGAAGGGCAACCTCCGGTGCAGGTTCCGCACTGAAAACAAAGTGTTACGGTATCCGCACCCTTGTCGACAACGCTCTTCGTGAATGCTGGGTCGACAGCTTTCGGTTCGCTATCCGATGCCATCTTCTCAATCCTCCCGTTTTGTGATCCTCACATTTTCCGTCGATTTCTCGTTGGAGCCAGTCATGGATTCTTCGTCCGATTGTCGTTATTGCAACACCGATATATTAATTCTTGGAGTCGTTTTTCGTCATGCTCGGTATGATATCCTTCAAACGCCAGGGGGCGCTCCCTCGAGCACAATCTCCGTGACCTCGCGCCTTGTGTAGACGAGGTGCTTGCCCTCCTCGCTGACCAATTTCACATCAAAGCGGTCGTCCTTGTAGCCTTCGGAGACCTTCTTAGCCTCAACTTCTGTTCC
>JAJISE010000086.1 GCA_022848865.1 Candidatus Thermoplasmatota archaeon
CGTAAGATGCGGAAGGCGCGTACATAGCCTCGTTGACGAGAATCTGCCGCCGTCTCACCTCAGTTGCCGATGCGGCGCAAGGTTCCCTCTGGTCATCGAAGAGGAAGAGCAGCGGGAAGAAAAGAACTGGATTCCCGAAGACCCCTTCGAGAAATGCAATCAGGTCGACCATCGAACTCGCACCTTAACGCCCTTACAGATATTAAAGCCGAACGGGGGAGGCCATTCTTCTGTCCTTGTTGCCGGATTCAAGGAGCACGACCCGGCTTTCCTTCCTTTCATCCAGAATGGGATATCCGAGATGGCTTGAAAGCGTTCTCGAGAACTCCCGAACGCCATCGTGGCTCGGCATGTTGCTCCACTTCATCCGATTCCTGGACCCTCCCACGAACACGTATCCCTTTGCCTCCACGAAGTCAGGCTCAGCGCGGGATATCAGCTCCGAGTAGGCGTCCACGTGCGTCATGTTCCAGCCATCGACGAGCGTGAGCCTGACGACCCTTCTCGTGTTCAGATCTTTCATGACCGCCAAGGATTCCAGGAGTCTTTCCCACGAATCCTCAGATATAGGAGAGCAAAGCTTGTTGTAGATGTCAGGTGTGGGCGCCGCGACCGTGATGTACAACTGTGTGGGCAGGGGGTCCAACCGTGCCAGCACTGACGGCAACGTGCCGTTGCTGACGAGGATCGTGCTCATGCCCTTTTCGTGACATTCCTGGATGAGCTGTCCGAGTTTCGGATAGAACGTGGGCTCCCCCGTGAGCGATATGGCCACGTGCCGCGGCTCAGAAGCCTCCGTCCATTCCTCAATGCTGCAGCGGCTGTCACCCTTGAATCCCGAAACCAACCCCGTCTGTGCGTTCAGGCTCTCCTCCAGTATAAACGCCGGATCGTCCACGTGGTCGAACTTCGGCTTTGAGAAGTTCTGGGCTCTCCAGCAGAACAGGCAGTTCATGTTGCACTGGTCCGCCGTGGGCGTCATCTGAAGACATCGATGGCAGTCGATCCCATAGAACACCTCCTTGTAGCACGGTCTTTTTCTGATGAGCTTCTCTCTCAGCCAGTGGCATAGTTTCACGGCGGAATGGCTGCCGACGATCCTGTAGCCCTGTCTCTCGAGCAAGCGACGCTTTTCGGGGTCCACTGACATCTCATCGTTGCGGACCGATAAACACTTTTGCACCTAGAACTGACTCAGGTCCTTCTGACCGGGCTCCTTGTCCAGCTCGAAGTCCTCGATCTCCTTGATCTCGACAGAGTCTCCCTCTCTGATCCTCTTCGCCTGCTCGACGGTCTGCTTCACCGCGGTAGAATCCTCCTTCTCTCCGAGAAGGAATGCAACCTCCCTCTCAACGAGTTCCATCCTGGCGGTCGTTGAGACCCTGAACTCGAAATCGTTGAGGAATATGTGCGTGAAGCCAGGGAGGATGTCAGTCCTGGCCCGGTTTGAGGACGTGTGCGTCTCCCCTCCGATCTTCTCCGTCACAGAGCGGAGCGTCCTTCTTACCGACCTTGACCTGGACATCTTCGACAGCCACAGTGGGAACCTGTACCTTCCTTGCCCGTAGGCGGAGCCCTCTCTGGCCACGGAAACGCCGCATGTCATCAGGTCCGACGCGTACGCCCAAAGCCTGTAATGTCGCTTCCTTCTCACTCGCCCTAGGTACACGTCGGCCTTTGACAGTGAGTCCAAGCCCGCACACAGATCATGCGGTTCTCGATATTCGAGCGGCAGGTTCTCGTCGATCCACAAGATCAGAGTGTCTGGTGCTTCGTCCAGGGCCATGCAGCTTTCCCTCGATTTCCTGCAACTTCCCGACGTGAGAATATCCCTCACGCTCTCGAAGATGGTCTTCCTCGCGTCCCTGTAGCCAAGAGCGATGACATCGTCGTGCGTTACGTCTTCCCTCCCCTCCGCCAGAGATTGGACGTCGTTGATAGCCGCCCTCATGTCCCCGCCCACTCTCTCCGTTATATGGTCCAGGGCGTCCTCATCGATTTTGAACCCCTCCTTCTTCGCGATCTCTCTCAGGACGGTCTTGATCTCGGAGGACTTGAGCGGTTCGAACTTGATGGTCTTGCAGAGCGATTTGATCGCCGAGGACCTTCTTGTCAGGGCATAGTAATCATTCACAATCAGGACTATCGGTTGCTTGGATGCCCTGATGGTCTCTGTGATAGCTCCGATGCCCCCAGCGTCCTCTCTACCGAAGAGATTGTCGGCCTCATCCAGGATGATGAGCTTCCTCCTGCCCTCCTTCGAGGAGACATACTCGCCGTCGCTGGTGAACGTCTCACCGAGGGCCCCGAGAAAGGCGACCTTCCTGACGGAGGCGGCGTTGCGAGTGTCGGAAGCGTTCATCTCCACCACCCCCCAACCAAGATCGTTTGCCAGGGCCAGGGCCGCGCTCGTCTTCCCAATGCCAGGGCCTCCCGTGAGTATGACCGCCTTCTTTCCACGGCCGGTCTCCCATGTCTCCGCCCACTTCCTCAAGTCGGCAACGGCGACCTTGTTCCCGACGACCTTGTCGAGGGTCGCGGGACGGTACTTCTCCGTCCACTCGATCATCGACAGTGAGTAGCTCTACTGCGTTAAAACGTTTTCATTGTCGACATGTTTCCGGCTCATTCCTTTTCGTGGGTTTCTTCGTACAACTCACATAGCTCTGCTAGGAACTCATCATAGGTCTTCCTGAATTTGAGCTTGTACAACCGGTCTCGTGTGTCGGAAGAGATCTGTATGCTTGTTATCCCTTTCTTCGGCATTTCAATCCCAGGACTTATAGCTCTATGT
>JAJISE010000087.1 GCA_022848865.1 Candidatus Thermoplasmatota archaeon
CTGAGCTTGCCGAGCCAGTGAGAAGAACGCTTGACTCAATCCCCCCGCGAGGCGTCACCTTTTCTCGTTTTCAGCTGAAGGGAGCCGTGAATGAGTTGATTGAAGACATCGACTCTGAAAAGGTGATGTTGATGAATCTGAACGAGGAACTCTACTTGGCCAAGAAACCCAAGAAGTTCAGGGAACTCGCGTGGGGGCTGCCAGCACCTTCTCCGGAGCATCTCACAAAGCAGGGGCTGGACTTGATGGGATTCGCAAAGAACCATTTTCCGCCCAGTTTCCATGAGAATTGGTCTTAGGGAGTACGAGACACTTTCATCCCTCTCCCCACTCCTTGCCATCCTTCCCACGTAACATCGGGAGCTCCTGCGGTGGGACACAGGGAGGTCAAGGGTTGTGAAGCACAATGCTGTAGGACACTCGCAGGTGTCTCCCAGCAAGCCACTCTGCAAGCCTCACCTTCTCTCGTTCCTAGATCTTCGAGATGCTTTGCTCTCGTCATCACCGTTCTTCGACGCGTATCCAAGGAATGGTTCACTTCTATCCCAGAAACCCACACCGATGACCACATTCCAAGTTCGGCCCGCTTCCTTATGTTCGGCAATGATGGCTGGCCTTCCCTCAATGACACCTTTGGTGTCAAACGGGAAGGATGATGTTGTGTTCACCTGATGGGACGACTGGTGAATTTGCTAACAGGGATGCACACCATCGATGTCTCAACTTGCCGTTGCCAGGTTGTGGACAAGAGGATGGTTGCAGGCGAGCAGGAGAGCGATCTCAGACGGGAGAGCCAAGGTGCGCTAGTCTCAAGAGAAGAAGAGTGGAGCATCCAGAATCGCTCCGAGAGATCTCGCACATCTCTTGATGAGGTCTCCGCCCAAGGTCATGCCCAGCGGCAAATGCATCACTCGGCAAAGCAAGAGAAATGAGAGGAGGCAAAGAGAGATGACCAAGGTTAGCGAAGAGGAAATCGGATATTGGCGAAGTATGAGAAGATACGGGTATAGCTACGACGCAATAGCCCGAAAGTCGTGGGAAAGATTCAAAGTGAGGCGAAGCAAGTCGACCATTTTCAAATACACCCATGATGTCGACGAGATGCTGGAAGACGAATCGCTTCAGTGGAACCTACCGAGGTTCACGGTGTCCAAAAGGACAAGACTGCGAGCAGCCGGTCTCGTCGAAAGGTTCGACATGGACTTGGATGACATACTGGAGCAGTGTCTCGACTCCTTTGAGCTCATGCGTGAGAACAACTTGGACTTCGGGGACCTGATGCAGATCCGAGAGTTCCTGGAGAAGCTGGAGAAGGAGAGAAAGAGTGCAGGAATCGTCATTTGGATCCTGGACCTGGTCGACTATCTGGAGAAAGTGGGAATAGACACAGACGATTTCTCCGAGATGAGGGAATCCCTTGAGGAGATCCTGTCACTGAACCTCAGCAAGGATGTGGTCAGTCACATTCCGGAGATATTCAGGGAACTGAGCAAGTTCAAGTTGATGGCGGAGGACCTCTCTTGGATTCTGAGTGCCATCAATAACGTGGCAGAATTCGGCCTTTCCGAGGATGCGGTATTGCTACTCATAAAGGAACTCGACCGCATAAAAAGGTCAGGGAAGTCCTGGGAGGAGGCTTGCATCGACTTGATAAACCGTGTGGATGCCAAACTCGACCTCGAGAGGGCTTCAGAGGAGGCAGCGGAGGAGTTGAAGTCCAAAAGGGAATCCATTGTGGATATCCAGAGGAGGGAGTCCGATGCACGAAAGAGCATGGGAGCGACAATCGCAATGCTCAGTGAGAAGAGGAGCGTCATCGGAAGACAGATTCGAGAGGCCCACGTGAAGCTTCAAGAGCTGAACAAAGAGATAGACGTCACAGCGAAGACCCTCGAAATGCTCGAGGAGAAGGCGTTGGATGTTGAGGCTCGAGTTCGGGAAGGATTGCAGGAATTGGATCGGATCACTCAGGAGGTCAGCGAGAAGAAGGAATGGCTCAAGGAGAACGGGGAACAAGTCGACAGGGCGAGGGGGTTCCTTGATTTCGTCGCCGCGGAATCAAGAACCAACAGGGTGAGGCTCTTGGCCTTTGCGCAAGCTTTGGTTCAGGCCTGCATGAATCCGCGGGCGGGCCGGAGCCACAGAGACCTTATGAACGCCTACTCGAAGAACGTCCAGGAGGAGGTCTACAACATCACGGCAAGATCCACTGGCCACATTGTGGAATTCTATGCACAGGAAACAAAACTGATGTATATCAAAGCAACCCAAAAGCTCCTGGAACAGCGAATCAAGGACCTTGAGCGGGAGAATGCCACCCTGAGGTCAAAGTTCAGGTCCGCAAAGGTCTGAGCTTCTCTTCACGGGATGCCGTTTCTGTGTGTAATGGGAGGGAATTCCAAGCCTCTTTCCTTCTGGGTCGAGTGGAACTTCTGGCCTGATGGGCGGTCTTACTGTTGACCACACGGACTGGGGGGAATCGCTGAGTTCAGAAAGCCTGCCGAGGAGGGTCCTGCCGCGTTGCTCAGCGGATCTTGTGATGGCCTCTGCGGCAAACGAACGCCAAGGACATCAGGATATTCTCATCACGTTCTCGTGTATTCTCGGTCCGTTTCCGGTGTTCTCGATACACCGCAATAACACCTCTCTCAGAGTCCCTTCTTGCTGGATACCATCCCTCGATCTCCAAACTGGTGTTACAGACCGTGTTCGAAGGTGGCGTTCTCGGTCTACAAGAGCAGATGACCCAGA
>JAJISE010000088.1 GCA_022848865.1 Candidatus Thermoplasmatota archaeon
CGTCAAGGAGAGTGATCTCAAGGCTCTCGAGAAGATGATGGCCAAACGGGCCGAATCAAAGCGGTGAACGGTGGTCTCCTCGTTCTCCCGATTTGAACACGAGCGCGCAGATTCGCGGGCGGCTCTCCTAGGACATTGGGGAACTCACCGCCATCTGCCGCGTGTCCAGACCAAGTATGCCGCCACGGTTGCGATGATGGCTAGCAGAACGACGAAGACAACAAGCACGGCAAGGATTGGAGAAGGCGCGGCTTCCCCCGTGCCATCCTCTCCCGGGTCTGCCGTCTGACGCACCGAGACAGAAATCTCATCCTCGTCCGTGTTCTGCCCAAGGTCCGTGACGACAAGGACCGCGAGGTACTTCCCGGGCGACGTGAAGTGGTACGTGAACGATCTAGTGGTCCACGTGCCCACGACATCGCCTTCCTCACTCTTGAGTTCCCAGACGAAGCTCTCAATCCCTGCGTTGTCGAATGACTCGTTCGCATTGAAGGTCACGTTCTCTCCCACCGTCGCGGTGACGTTCTCTCCTGCAACGGCCGTCGGCCGTATGTCGTCCACGAAGGGTTCGTAGCCATCGTGTTCCACGGGACTCATCAGGGGGTAGCGGTCCGATTTGTTGTTGTCAATCAGGTAGGGCGTGTCCCCGATCCCATCACCGCCAGGGATGTCCTGGTCCGGACCATGGAAGTTGTCCTCTCCCGTGTAGTCGTACCAGTAGTTCCCGCCGCTCGGGTGGCCGTTGTCCCACACGTTCTCGCCGCCGTCCGATGCGTAGCCGCTCCCGAAGAAGTTGTTGTGGTGCATTCGGTTGTTCCTGGTCCAGCTCCATCCCCAGATGTCCCAGCCTGAGCTCCGCCCGTTCCCGATGAAGTCGTTGTACGCCACCGTGTTGTTGTGCGTGATGTTGTCAGAACAGAGTCCGCATTCGTTTCCCACGAAGGTGTTGTGCACGATCGTGTTGTTGTACGCGCTAGCCAGGTATATGCCGGAACCTGTGTTCTGGCTGAAGTTGTTCTTGGTTATGTAGTTCTTGTTGGCCAGATAGCCTGCGAATATCCCGTACTCGTTGTTCGTGAAGATGTTATCGGTGATGTTGTTCCACGTCGTGCCAGGGACTATTCTGTCGCCGGGGGCCATCAAGGAAATAGCGGAGTATGTGTATGAGATCGCGCAGAACCTGATTTCCGCGCGTCCGTTGTCGAATATATCGATCCCGCCCCACTTCGTTATTGAGGGGATGTCTCTCTCAGAAGTCATCTTGATGAGGTTCGATTCCGTTCCAACGGCGATGAGCTCACCATCGATGACGTTGATGTCGTAGTAGGCCTCTGATAGGATGGTGACTCCGGCCTCTATCGTAAGCGTGGCGCCGGAGACTATCTTCACATCCGCCAGCAGTTCGTACGGGCTTCCCTCCTGCGTCCAGATAGTATCCTGGCCTATCTCCCCGCCAACGGGCGTGCCCACCGCATTCGCGGGGAACAGGCCTATGGATCCCAAGATGATGGCTGCTATCAGGACGCAGGGCGCACTACATATTCTCTCCTCCGCAAGATACAAGTTAAGTCCTCCATGGTATTACTTGCGTGGCGGTTGGCTAAAAGCCTTTCGCTAGCCGTCCAAGACGGCGGTGAACGCGAGCGCGCCGCACCGCGCAATGCACCTGCCGTTCTCCCAGAGAGCCTCCCCAGCGCCCTGGAGGTCAGCCTCCGCCGTGGCGCCTGACTCTCTCACCGTAGTAGAAGTATGATGCTATTCCAGCTACGATCATGAAGATCCCGCCCGGTATCACGCCACAGAACGCGAAGTTCGCTACTGAATTATATCCATAGTCCCGATAGGCCGGACCGGAGTAGACCGCGATGGCAAGACCGATGAAGATGACGACGACCCCAAGGATTGCTATGGGTATTCCCTGTTTCTGCCACTTGGCCCACTTCCTCACGTCCTCCATTGCTCATCCTCGTTCTCGGTATCTTGATGCTCCAGTTAATGCTTTCTGTCCTCCTCGAGAGCGGGTCGGGAAGATTGTCGGAGACCCTGTTCGAGCCCGTCTCGCTCAGGCGCCCCGCCACGACGACGGCGAAAGGATTAAGATTGCCCGTGCTGATGGGAGAACCGGAGGGAGTCCACGTCGACCCAACCCTACCCGCAGCAGCCCTATCCAATGGACACATATCCGGGATACAGGGAGCCCCCGCCGCTGACGCAGCCGCCCAAGAAGAAGTCGACCTACGCCGCCATCGCGGTCCTCCTGGTCATCGTGATCGTCATCGGGGCCGTTTCGATCTACTGGGCGCTGCTGCCTCGCGCCGACGTCACCGTGAGGATCGTGAACCGGAGCGACTTCACGGCGGAGTACGAGCTGTGGATGGACGGGGAGACCCTGCTGCATGGATACGTTCGCGCCCATGAGTTCGTCCAGGAGACGTTCAGCATCGTCCTGGATTCAGGAGGCTGCGAGCAGCACACGTTCTCCGTGGACTTCAGCGGACTAGGTTTCGGGGGTCGCCAGGATAACAGCGAAACGGTCACGCTCTGTCCGGGAAGGGAGACCCAACTGTCGCTGGGCGACTGACGCGTACGGCCGCGTGCATTCTGAATTCATTCCGCATCCTTCCTCCTGGGCATTCCTATGCAGAAGAGCACCATCGCGAGG
>JAJISE010000089.1 GCA_022848865.1 Candidatus Thermoplasmatota archaeon
GTCGTAACCCTCGAGGAGTGCGTGCGGATGATGAACGAGTGAGCGCGCCTGACGAGCATCCCCGTCCCGCCAGCCCCTACACTTAAATAGCAGCAACGGGGTTTTTCATACTGTTGGGAGGAATGACATGATCATTCGCAGGATAGCGATTCTGCTGTGCGCGGTGGTGCTACTATCACCTTACGTCACGGCCGGGGACGGCAACGAGGAGGAGCCCCTGCAGCAGCTGACGCTGCGGGTGGGAGCGCAGGACGACATGAAGACGAGGAACCTGCTCGGAGCCAGGGACATCTGGACGGAGAATGTCCTGGGCCCCGTCTACGGCAGCGTCGGCCTCGAGGACCCGGCGACGCAGGGGCCGCTTCCCTATCTGCTCAAGGGCGTGGACGCGGACAGCGACGGCGTATTCGACCTGGACGAGTACGGGATCTAC
This sequence comes from Candidatus Thermoplasmatota archaeon, assembly GCA_022848865.1. Classification (NCBI taxonomy): domain Archaea; kingdom Methanobacteriati; phylum Thermoplasmatota; species Thermoplasmatota archaeon. The sequence continues at coordinate 434 of JAJISE010000089.1, forward strand.
AAGAATGAAGTCCCGCTACCGTTGGACGTGACCGCCTACTACGACTTCAACGGCGTTCTATCGCACGATGGCATCCAGATGACGATGCACGACCTCCTCTTCAGCTACCACATGCGCGCGATGAACCCGCTGGAGAGGTCGCTCGACGTGATAAAGGACAAGAACGCCCTGCCCGGCACGAACTACTCGACGAGCAGATGGCTCGAAGTGTGGCCGGTGCAGGACAACTGGGACCCCGCCATCCCCGTGGGTCCGGATGCGACTCTAGCGTTCGCTCTGTACTTCAGCCAGCAAGCCCTGTACGGGGGCTTCGTCAGGCACACGCTGAGCGACGCGCCCATAATCCCGAGACACATATGGGAGGGCACGGGAAGGCTGTGCGTGGACGCGACCGCCGGCGTCTGCAACACCTGGCAGTTCGGACTCCACACCGACTTCAAGTACGCGTACGACCCTGTCACGCACAACGGCGTACCCACAACGGAACCTGACTCTTTCAAGTTCAGCGACGCCGAATCCTGGCTCATGATGGATGACGAGGTCGTGGGGACGGGACCCTTCGAGTTCAACACGTGGTGGCCGGGCGTGTCCGTGACGGCGGCGAGGTACGAGGACTACATGGACAGCGCCCTCGACTGCGAGAGGGTTGGCACCCCGCCGGTCTGTCAGGGCGTGTTCTACTCCCATACGCACAAGCCCATCATCGAGGGAATGATGTTCAAGATATACAAGACCGCCCAGGCGGCGATATTCGCGCTCCAGGCGGGAGAAATAGAGTACATCTCGTGGTCCATTCCGCCAGAGCTCCTGGCACCTCTGCAGTCCAACCCGACCGTGGGCCTCTCCATCACCGCCGAGCACGGGTTCAGGTACCTCGGGTACAACATGCGCAAGTCGCCCTTCGGCTATCCTGACAATAATCCCTTAAACGGCGACGGCGGCTACAACCTCCGCAAGGCGGTCTCGCACGTGATAGACAAGGGCATGATAGTGAGCCTCCTGCTGCAGGGCTACGGCGTGGCTGGGGACCAACCCATACGCCCGGAGGATGTGCTGTGGTACAACGCGTCCGTCACGAAGTACAGCTACGACCTGTCCGCCGCGGTGCAGATACTCGACGATCACTACACCATCGGAGGGTTCGGCCTCGGCTGGTCGGGCGGATGGAGGAATCTGCCGTCGATAGGCAGCTCCCAGATCGAGATACTGTGCCCACAGGCGGACTACGACCCGATCCAGGCTTCGGCCTGCAACATGATTGCGGCCAACATGAGGGTCGTGGGCCTGAACGCATACGCGAATCTTGTCGCCTTCGGAGAGATCGGGGAGAAGCTGAACAACCGTGACATGCAGATGTGGATGTACAGCGAGAGGATAGCCTCGGACCCGACGGAGTTCTACACAGACTTCTACTACTCGGGGAACGCACGCGCGGGGCTGAACCACGCGGGATTTCAGAACGACACGTTCGACGTCCTGGCGCTGGACGCGCGGGCCGAGCTGAACCCGGTCATGCAGAGGCAGCTGATCAAGGAGGCCAGCGCGCTCCTCGCGGACGCCCTGCCGAACGACGTTGTGTACTTCAGGGACAACATCGAGGCGTACCGGCAGGACAGCTTCGTGAACTGGACGGTCGGCCGCGCGGGCAGCATATTCACCGATTCGTACTGGTCTTGGATAGGAATCCACCCGCCTGGCGAGATGACGATCGACTTCGTCTTCCCCAACGGGAACACGGTGAACGAGGGCGAGGACCTACCATTCTGGTTCTATGTGCGCGGCCCGCAGCACAACCCGCTTGACGGGGCGAACGTCACGATCTACGTGTCGCCTGCGGGCCCGACCATCGTCCCCGACTCGGGCGTGACGATGAACGGCACTATCGGCCTGGTAACCTTCACTGCGCCGCAGGTAGCGCAGGACACGACCTACTGGGTGACGGCGTACGCGGAGTACATGGGAGAGTCGGTGAACGACAGCGATTACGTCATCGTCCACAACATGGACCTGCTGCCGCCGGAGATCCTCGACCTGACGGCCGAGCCGGACCCGCAGGAGCTGGGTGGGGCGGTGAACATAAGCATGAGGCTGCAGGACGAGTCCATCGTGTGGGCGTACTGCCTTGTGTGGGACCCGAACCTCGTGCAGATCG
>JAJISE010000090.1 GCA_022848865.1 Candidatus Thermoplasmatota archaeon
GAAGTTCGACACTCTCCTGGGGAAAGACAACCCCCGAGTCGGGGTGGAGAGGCGATACGTCGTAAGCAGCTGGAGGCGTATAGCGTCGGACGCCTTACCGACCCAAGTCAAATCCTGGGCGAACTACGCCAACTCAGCGCTGGCGACGCGGGAGGCGGCCAGACTTGGATACGACGGCGCAATATTCCTCGACAACAGGGGATTCGTCTCCGAGGGAACCGGGGCCTGCCTCATGACCGTGAGGAACGGCAAGGTGATCACGCCACCGGTCACCGCCTCGATCCTCGAGTCCGTAACAAGGGGCAGGCTCATCGAGTTCATCGAGGAGGACCTGGGCATCCCCGTCGAGGTCAGGGACTTTACTCGAGTCGAGCTCTACGCCGCTGACGAGGCGTTTCTATGCGGGACGGGATACGAGGTTACACCCCTCACGAGCGTGGACGACATTAATTTCGGGGATGAATATCCCGGACCGGTCACTAGAAAGATTGCGGAGCACTACTCCAAGATACTGGAAGGAAAAGTAGAGACAAGGAAAAGTTGGCTTACGCCGGTCTGACCGGAAAATATTGGATTCTTCCCTTTCCTCCCCCTATCCGGGGACACCATTTGGAGGTTCGACTAAGTTACATTGCTTTCTGAATCGCATCAAATCAAGTCCGTGAAAGTGATACAATTGAAGCCTGGGAGAATAAAACGGATCATAAGCCCTTTACGAAACGGCAAGGAGCACGTTTTTATATTGAAATCGTCAAACATCTCTGATCTCCTATGAGCGTAAGACCCAAGATGTTCGGCAACCTAGTGGCCGAGGTCATCAGGAAGAACACGTGCGTCACATGCGGGGGATGTGAGGCCGTGTGCCCCGTGAACACGGTCAAGATCGAAGACGGAACCCCGAAACTCGTAGGCCTCTGCATATCCTGCCAGCTGTGCTACTGGAACTGCCCTGTCGCATCGTTCGATGTCTCTGAGATGGAGGAGAAAGTATTCGGTAGGACCAGAACGGAGGACGAGGCCGCCATAGGAGTCCATAAGGCAATCTACGCGGTCAAGGCCAAGCCCGACGAGATACACGAGAAAGCACAGGACGGCGGAGCAGTCTCGGCTATTCTCACCCAATTCCTGTCAGGCGATGGCGACGGAGCAGTCGTGGCAGGCGTCGAGGAAGATAGACCATGGGCGGCCAAACCCATCGTGGTGACCTCGAAAGAGGGAATCCTGGAGGGAGCGGGAACAAAGTACACTAATAGCCCCTCACTCGTTGGCGTAGCCTCCGCGATCCAGGAATATGCACTGAGTAAAATTGCGCTGGTCGGGACGCCATGCCAGATGAAGGGCATCAGGAACATCGAGACTGATCCCTGGTCGGACGAGAGGATCAAAGACATTGTCGCCCTGAGGATCGGATTGTTCTGTATGGAGACCTTCGATTATCCCAGCTTCATAGAGTACCTTGAAGGAGAGGGGATCAGCGCCGCCAAGGTCGACAAGTTCGAGATCAAGAGCGGACGATTCATCGCCATCCAGGACGGGGAGGAGGTCCACAAAGTCAAACTTGCGGCAGTCAAAGGCCTCGTTAGGCAATGCTGCCATACATGCGGGGACTTTACAGCCGAGTTCGCGGACCTCTCGATAGGAAACGTCGGCTCATCAAATGGCTGGTCAACCGTAATCGTGAGGACAGATATCGGCGAGGAAGCACTCGAAGCGGCCAAGAAGGCGGGTCTCGTCGAAATCAAGCCCCTAGATGAGGGAAAGAGGGGCCTCGCTCTCGTGGAAAAGCTTGCCACTAAGAAGAGAAAGGACGCCGAGGAAGCTCACGTGGAGTCCTGAGACTCCTTCAACTTTATAGATCACTGATCCAAGCATGAGATTTTTCTTTTTCATCAATGGGAATGATGAGATTGGAAAAAGTCTAATACGGGCACAGCGGTCTTCAGTCTGGTTCGCGATGAGGGTTCTTCAACTACACTGCAAAAATTTCAGCTATCAGGTAAGGAAGGAGACTCCGGTGGCTGAGCAGCCCGCCAGCCCAAAGGAGGAGGAGCTGGAGGACGTCCTGGTTTGCTTCACTTGCTTCGAGAAAAGGGACGAGCAGAGGCTGGACGAGATCATCGAGCAGTTCGTGGAGAACGTGAAGGTCGACGTCTCACGGATCGGGTGCGAACGGGTCCTTCTCTACCCTTACGCTCATCTATCAAAGAGTCTGGGCTCCGCCCGGCTCGCAAAGGGGTTCTTAAGCAGACTCGCCGATAAGCTCGCAGAGGAGGGCCTTGAGACACACAGGTCTCCCTTCGGATGGTACAAAGCCTTCGACTTGAGCTGCATCGGGCACCCCCTCTCCGAGGCTTATAGGGAATATTGAGCTCGTCAGGAACTCGGCTCCCCTGCCCTCATTGGCTGGAAGAGGGGTTAAACGAGGGA
>JAJISE010000091.1 GCA_022848865.1 Candidatus Thermoplasmatota archaeon
AGTAGTCCATCTGGTAGCGATCGTCGAGAAATCCGTATGCTTCGTAGTCGCCCTCGACGCTCATCTGGCCTGACGGGTCCGATATGTCGACGTACACTATCCTCGTCGTCGGCTCTCCCCTGAGCTCGTCCCCCCAGTCGGGCTGCGCAACGAAGATCGCGCTCTCGGTCACATGAACCTGATTGTAGCTTCCGTTGAAGTCGATCGTCATCACCTCATTGACGTTCGTCGGATCGGAGATGTCGAAGGACGTGACGTGCGTCGTGTCCTCGCCCTCGGGGGAGAACCATCTCCACATATAGTCGTTCGAGGCGGCGTAGATGACGTTTCCGACTCCGCGCGTGTCCTGTACGTATCCGGGTATGCTGAGCTTGTCCACGATCTCTGGCGCCGTGAGGTTCGAGATGTCCACGACCACTATCTGGCTGCCTATGTGGAAATCACACACCTGGCGCACGTTCTCGAGCAGGTAGAGGTCGTACCAGTACTGATACCTGGCCTGCACGACGAGGTACGCGTTGTCCCCGACGATGTACATCTCAACCGGCTCGCCATAGACCCTCGCGCGCCCGAGGATGTCGGGCTCGTCAGGGTTTGAGACGTCCACGATAATCAGCCCGCGGTACGGGTTCAGGATGAAGTACGTGTCCCCGACAAGCTTGACAATGTCCGCTTCCTCCACATCCCTCGGCGGAACCGTGTTGGGCTCTGCGGCACCGAGAAGGGCCATGTCATCCATAGTCCGCATTCCGCCGTCCTCGTAGTACGGACCCTGCATCTGCAGCTCAGGATGCATGTTGATGTATTCCTGCGCCTCCTCCAGCGGGGCGTACCGCTTGATCTCGTCGATCGGTAGTTCCGTCACGAACTCGCCCGCTTGGCACGCATCCGCGCCCACGTCAGCCGCAGGGAGCGTGATCACCAGCCCCTCGTAACCGGGGGCGTCCGGATAGTCCGGCCCGCTGGGCTCGGCGGGGTTCATCAGGACGATGAGCCCGACGGGAGCCAGGACCGATGCGACGACCACTGCGCTCACAATCAACGCAAGTCTCTTGCTCGTAAGCCAACTGCCGACATTCTCACTATCTTTGCTCATTCAATACCTCCCATATCTTATGCAAATACATTCGATCGTCATGTTTCAACAACCTCCGCCATCGCCTCCTCGCCCTTGTCTAGCAATTCCACCTTGCCGTTCGCGGCATCGATGAGCTCCAACTCGCGAAGGACCTTCACGTTGTAGTGCACCCTCTGCCTGGAGGTTTCGAATTGCTTTGCGATCTCCGATTGGGTCATCGGCCCGTCGGCCCTCAGCACGTCAAGTATGGCATACTGCAGTCGTGACAGCACGAGCCGCTTCCCGGTCACAGGCGACCCGCTCAGGTAGAGCTGCCTGATGCGGCCCTCGCGGACGGACTTGATGAACCCGAGCCGCTCGAGGACCCACAGGTGGTAGGCGAGCGTCCCGTTCTTCAGGTCCAGGCTCTCGCGGACCCTGGTGAAGGTCATCCCCGGGTTGGCCTGGATGTATCCGTATATGCGCCCCCGCGTGAAGTGGTCGAGGGCCCTCTCTCGGGATATATGATAGAAGAGCGCGAGTCCGACCGCAAGTGAAATGGAGACCGTCAATGCGACTTGCATCCACGGGAAGTCGGTCACAAGGATACCTCCTCCTGACATGGCAAGGCTCGGACCGTCTTCGAACAGGATCTCTCCGGTCGTGGCGTCAATCCACAAATCGAGCTCCCAAGAGGACGCTCCATCCCCGCCGCCGAGTGTCTGACTGTCCGCCTGCGAGAGCTGCCATCGGACATTCACCAGGTAGACGAAGCTCGTTGCGTTGCGCACCGTCACGCCCGCCAACGTCGCTGCGGGGTCGAAGGCAGCATATCCGGCCTCGGCCCGCTGAACGGCGTTGTCAAGAGCCAACGAGGGGTCGATGTTAGGCGGGAGCAGTACGCGATACCATACGTGGAGCGTGACAGAGACCACGCGGAGGTCGTGGAGACGCACTCTCATGGAGAGCATGTTGAATAGGAAGGAGGGGCCCAGGTCCGTCGGCTCGTTCAGAAGCACATTGTCCTGCTCCTCACCCGACGGTGCGAGGTCGAATGAGAGTTCTCTCTCGATGTTCACCTCTGCGTTTATATCCGCCAGCCCGAGGTCGCTGGCGATCCTGCTCGCCACGTCCATGAGGTCGTCCGTCTCGGTCGAGTTGGCGAAGTAGGACGTGTTCCCCCTGAGCATCACCTCTCTCAGAATGCCAGTCTCGACGTAGCGCGCCTCCACTCGGCCATCGACCAGCGGGAGGACGTACATCTCCCTTGCCAGGAGGAAA
>JAJISE010000092.1 GCA_022848865.1 Candidatus Thermoplasmatota archaeon
CGGGCCCAGGCAGGAGAAGGTGCCCCTCATCAAGATGCTGAAGCCCATCTTCGAAGATTTCCCTGAGGACGTCAAGGTCGTGATGTCCACGGGGGATCCCGAGGGGGGATCAGATCCGGTCACGTCTGGGAGCCTGACGGTGATCCCGTGGGTCGAGGACCGCTACAGATACCTCAAGGCAGCGGACGCGATAATCTGCAGGGGGGGCCACAACACGATAATGCAGTCCATCTGCTACGGCAAGCCCAGCATCATCATCCCCACCCCCAACCATACTGAGCAGTACGCGAACGCTAGGAGGGCTAAGGAGCTCGGGTTCGCTGAGGCAATCCATCAGGATGATGTGGGCGGGGAGAGGTTCCTCGGATTGATCGGGATGTTGACATCGAACCCGGAGTACGAGGACAGATTCAGGAAGATCAACGCCATGGGCTTCACGGATGGCATCGAGAATACCCTGGCGGCGATCTCCGGGCTCATCCGGTGACCCACCGCAATTCTTATAGAGAAAATGGGAGGACAAATCTCTCCATGGACTTTTTCTACGCCAAGAGGCGGGATCAAAGGGTAAACGAGTACTTCGACTCCGAGGCGATGGAGGCATTCGCAGACTGGAACAGGAAGGTCTTCACCCCCGGGAAGCTGGACAGGAAGACGAAGGAGCTGGTCGCGGTCGCGTGCACATACCTGACCCGGTGCCCTTACTGTATCGAGGGGCACACCAAGGCAGCGTTGAAGGCCGGCGCTTCGAAGGAGGAGATCGCCGAGGTCATCCAAATAGCGGCGGCTCTGAACGCGGGGGCAGCGATAGCCCATAGGAACATCGCCCTAGACGTGGACGAGTAAAACCCATCTCTCTTTTTCATTAGATCCTAGCAGTAGGAAGTGAGGTAAGATCCCCGAGGGTTTAGTTTAGAGTTGATTCTTAATGATCTTGATCCCCCTCTCGGAGGGGATGGCTATAACAGTCGAGGCTGACTTTTTCGGAGACGACGAGAAAAGGTTGCAGGAGATTGTAGGTCAGCGCATCTCCTCAACTTTGAGATGGCTGAATGATGATAATTTATGAGCGGAAAAGAATCGGGGATTTTATGTTAATCCGGATTTAAAGGTAGTTTTACGGTGAATGTCGTTCCTACGCCAATCTTCGATACCCAAGTAATGGCTCCCCCATGAGACTCCACAGCCCGTTTACAGTAGGCAAGTCCTAAGCCCATTCCATTGGATTTTGTCGTATAGAACGGCGTGAAGATGTTTGGCATATCCTCCTCGGGGATGCCGTCGCCCGTGTCCTCGACGTTCAATATGATGTCTCCCTCCTCGGCGTCTAGGGAAAGAACGAGGGTCCCCCCCTTTGGCATGGCCTCGACTGCGTTCTTGATTAGGTTGTCCAGCACCCTGCGGATCTGGGTGCGATCTAGTTGGGCGGATGCCAAGCCTTCTCCTATCTGGGTCTCGACTTCGACCTCCTTGGGTATTTGAGCTTCATCGACAGCCCTCCGAACCAAATTCCCCAGATTCGTCTCCATGAGGGTTGGCTCAGCCGTGCGGGTGATTAAGCGGAGCTCCTCTAGCATGTTCAGTGCGTAGTCGACCGAGTTAAATATCAAGGGCTTGAGTTTCTCGAGCATCTCGGGTTTACGCTCGATGAGGTACAGCGAGTTCTTGATGTTGGACAGAGGCGCCCGGAGGTCATGGCCCACCATGGACGCCATTTTTCCTGCCGTCACCATCATCTCCGCCTCGACAAGCTCCTGGGAACGCCGCTTAACTAGCTCTTCGAGGCTGAAAGCGTGCTCCTTCAACTCCTCCTCCACGATCTTGCGGTCGGTGATATCCATCACGACGGTATGAATCCCAATCCTCCTTCCTCTCTCGTAGTCGTAGCCTGCGTGAGCTTCCGCCCATTTCGGGGTGCCGTCCTTATGGACGTAGGGGAACTCAATTGGCGATGGTATCTTTCCCCTTACTATAGAGCTGACGATCCTCGTGAATCTAGGAATATCCTGGAGACGAAAGTAACCCAGCTTCGAGAAATGTTTCCCTAAGATCTCATCCTGGGAGAATCCTGAAAGCCTCTCTATTGCGGGATTGACCGAGGTCACGATTCCCTTGAAGTCGAACGTCATGATCACGTCGGGGGAGAGCTCAACGAGATTACGATATCTCTCC
>JAJISE010000093.1 GCA_022848865.1 Candidatus Thermoplasmatota archaeon
CTCGGAAAGCAGTTCATAGACCACCTCCACCCCGACGACCGCACAGAAGCCCTCGAAAAATACAGAAACCGCGACCCATCGAAGACCGCACTCTACCAGTTCCGGGTCATCACCAAGAACGGCGACGTACGATTGATCGAGATCAACGGCATCGACATCGACTGGAACGGCAGCATGGCCTCGCTCCACTTCCTCACGGACGTCACCGAGCGGAGGCAGGCCGAGGAGAAGATACAGGAGAGGGAGCGGATGTTCAGGGACCTCGCCGAGCATTCCCCCAACATGATCTTCATCAACCGGGGAGGTAATGTCCTCTACACCAACGAGATGTCCGCTGAGCAGATGGGCTACACGAGGGAGGAGTTCTACTCGCCGGACTTCAACTTCATGTCCATAATTGCCCCAGAGTCTTTGGAAACCATAAGATCAAACTACGCCAAGCATCTGAAAGGCGAGGAAGTCGCCCCCTACGAGTACGCGCTCCTCAGGAAGGATGGAAGTAGACTCGACGCGATAATATCCACTAAGCTGATCAGCTACGGCGGCGAGGCCTCAATCCTGGGTGTCGTGACAGACATCTCGGAACGCACGCAGATAGAGAAATCGCTGAAGTACTCTGAGGAACGGTACAGATCCCTCTTCAAGACCTCCCCCTTCGCCATATCGATCCACGACCTCGATGGGAAGATGACCTCTGTCAACACGGCGTTCACTGAGCTCACGGGGTTCGCTGAAGACGACCTACTGGGGAAGACCTTCAGTTCGTTCGCGAGCGGGCGGAAGGATGGGAGGCCTAAGGTAGACTTCATTTTGGAGATGAGGAAAGCCCTGTTCTCAGACGGCGTGCTCCCGTCATTCGAGTTTCCCTTAAGAAGGAAAGACGGCGTAGAACGCTGGTGTGACGTCCAGGCATCTCTACTACACATAGACGGAAAGAGGACGGGCATCCAGGTGATAGCCCAAGACATAACCGACCAGAAAACCATGCGAGAGGAGCTTCAGCGCTCCGAGGAGGATTACAGAAGGCTGGTCGAGTCAGCCCCCGACGCCATATGCACGGCGGACCTCAGGGGATACATCACGTCTGTCAACCAGAAGGTGATACAGTCGACGGGCCTCCCCAGAGAGGAACTCGTAGGCAAGCACATCACCCAGCTAGGCTTCATCACCCCCGATTACCGGACCATGCTGCAGAAGATGCTCCCCTCAGTCCTCAAGGGCAAGCTACCCGGTCCCTTCAATGTACGCACGCGCAGAGGAGACGGTTCACACATTTTTAGCGAGGTCCAGATAAGCCCCCTCAAAGAGAACGGGAAAACCATCGGCTTCCAGGCCATATCGAGGGATATCACTGAGCGACAGCGAGTTGAAGACGAGCGCATCCTCTACCAGGAGAGGCTGGAGGCCCTCCACGGGCACACCCTGGACCTCGGCGAAGCAAGAAATTTACAGGACGTCGCGGAGAGGACCCTCGCAACAATCGAAAAAGTCCTAGGCTTCGACCTCGGCAGCTTCGCCATCGTGGACAGAGATGTCCTCCGGATGATATTCACAACTGGGTCTGACGTCGAGAAAGGCCACGAATGGTCTCTAGATGGACCCGGGATAACGGTTCGGACCGTTAGGACCGGAGAGTCCCAACTCGTGCCCGACGTTCGACTGGATGAGGACTACAATCCTATGTTCTCAGAGGGTCTCTACGATGTACTCTCTGAACTCACGGTGCCCATAAAATCGGAGGGCGAAGTAATTGGGATAATCAACGTCGAGAGCCAGGTGCTTGACGCTTTCACGGAGCAGGATAAGAAGCTCCTCGAGATCCTCTCCCAGAACGTCGGCCTGACCCTGTCGAGGTTGAGACACCTTGATCTCCTTCAAGCCTCCGAGGAAAGGTACAGGACCTTCTTGGACTCCTCGAGAGACGCCGTCTTCGTCCTGGATGATGCGCAGTACCTCTACGTGAACAAGAGCGCCGCCAGCCTCCTGGGCTACGATGACCCGGAGGAACTCATCGGCATGTCCCCCTTCAAGCACATCTCCCCAAAGGATCGGGAGATGGTGGAGAACATGGTAATAAAGAGGCGGAAGGGAGAAGACGCCCCCAACAGGTAT
>JAJISE010000094.1 GCA_022848865.1 Candidatus Thermoplasmatota archaeon
GAGCGACTCATCAGCAGGACCGTGGGGGGGAAGGAGAAGGCCGCGTTGGTACTCTTCCTCTCAACAGGAATACACCCGAAGTGCATCGCCTTTCCAGATGAGTACAAGGTCAGCATAGGCGAGTACAGCATGAGCTGGAAGAGGACGAAGAAGAAGACCGGAGGCACCTGTACTCTCTCACTGAGCAGTGCCTTTCGGGAGAGCCGTCACACGATCGAGAAGAAGCTCATGGGAAAGTCAAAGGTCTGGCTATGGACACTCGTAAGCAGGGCTGGAAAACGAATCGGGATGACACTCAACGCACGTCTCTGCCGACACACGGCCCTCTGCAATTTCGTGAGGCTCAACAAGGACATCTTCTACATACGCTCTGCTACGGGGACGACACTAGACACGATATCAGGAATCTACACGATAGGAATCGAGGACAAGAAGCGGATGACCCAGGAGGAGAGGCAATGGCTGGAGTGGCTGATGGAGCCACCGTAGAGGATGAGCGGGGGTGATTGAACGGCAAGGAAAAGGTTATGCCCTGAATGTGGTGGCAGGCTTGCGGTATATAGAACGGAGCCATCGGGAAAAACACGGGACGGCAGGAGATACTATGCCCGATACTGCAACTGTAAGTCCTGCGGGGTTGTGGTCAGGATAACCAGGTATGAGGAATGCCCACCTGAGCAAGAGGCCCAGGCGAATTCCTCTATTGAAGGCGGTGATGAGGCGTGAATGAAGTTTTGAAATCAACGGCTGGAATTGCTTCGAGAACCGCATCAATAAGATTCTCAGAGGCAAGACGCAATCAAACGAAGAGGTTGGGGACTTGTTTGAGGAGACGAAAGATGTCGATGGAAGAGTAGAGTGGGAGCTGGAACGAGACGTATGGACTCAAGGTTCTCCCTGAGTTCGTGTTGAGGTTTGTCCAAAGCCACAGGTAGGTTCTGCACTTGACGCGGAGCTAATCTCGATGTATAGACTCGTGAAGGAGGCCGTCTTCGAGAAGATCCGCAGGAAGGAGGCTCTGGCGGCTGAGAGATCTCAGCCCGAAGAGATCCTCGCATCGTCAGTCCGGTTGACAGAACCGCATCGCTAGTTATTCCATGTGGAATACTCGCTCACTGACAACACGGGAACCAACTCTATGCCGTCAGGGGGAGGAGAAGCCGTACTACCAAGACCCTGTGAGGACGCTCTCTCGATGGGTCAGGGAATCATCGAAGGCGGTGGACAATTCCAGCATATCTTCAGAGACTGTCCTCGTATTCCCGCGTTAGAAGCATGTACAGTGTGCATTGTTGCAGACCCCACCATCGGCATCAACGGCGCGCGCTGCGCTTGCTTGTCAGGTCCCCTCTTCATTCTTTAGCCCGCTCCGACCTTGCTGGTCGCAGAAGTGTATCGATGGAATGATGCTGAGAATCTGGGTGTCTGGCCACTGTCGATATCGTCCACTTCCCGGTTCTCTCCAGTTCCCCCTTGGTCTGGAGACTGGTGCCAGGTCACAAAACGGTGTACCAGAGAACTTATCTAATGCGAGGACAGTCGATTTCGTGCCCGACAGCGATCCGAGAAGGAGTACATCCCTACTTGGCTTTTCAGTTGCAGTCGGTCGTCCAGGGCGGCACATGGAGACTCTGTTCCTCCTGCATGCAGGCGCCGTCCTGGACGTGCACATCGACTAGCCACTCTGTTTGAGTCGGTGATTTCTCAGTGTTCTTGCGGTTGTACGAAGGAAGGCCATTCCGATACTTAGCCCCTCCTATTGCCTGCCAAACAGAATGGTGCAACAAACATATGTGATTCCGCATCTATCGGATATGTCTCGGTTCATAGGGAAGGACGTCGTTTCCCCGAAAC
>JAJISE010000095.1 GCA_022848865.1 Candidatus Thermoplasmatota archaeon
ATATGACCTGCTTCGAGCGACTGGATCAACTGCTCAAGGAGCAAAACATCGATGATGCTGCCGGGTACATCCTAGCTCAAGTAAAATGTTGGGATGGCAACCTCTATCCCCCCTTCCTCCTAACTGACAATGCTCTTTATACCTATCAGCGATATCGCGAAGCTCGAAATGTGATTGTGGTCCGTGACGAGGACTATAGAAACGAAGAAGCCACGCTACAGGCTCTCTGTGATGCGAGAAAGGAGGAACCGGAAGAAGTGCTATATCTCTTGAAAGACACAGGAATTTTCTCGAGCGAGTTCATCGACCATAAGGAGAGAGCAGATGGGACTTCTACCCACCGACCAGATAAGAAAGGCAAAAAAATCCCCACTGAAGATTGAGATCCTTGAACATCTTCAACAAGGACCATGTAGCCGAGACGCACTTCAGGAGTATTTGAATGCGCAACATCCCCGGCATCCTGACTACTGGGCCCCAGGAGAGACAGGGAACGCACTCTACGAGCTGACCCGAGACCATCGAATATCCAGAGAAGGACGAGGAGGTGAAGCGCTCTATAGGATCCTCGAAGCCGGCGAGGTTTATTTACGCGAGGCCATCACGCAGGAAAGGGGCTGATCATCCAAACGAGAGAGTTCCAAACCAAAGCATTGACAGTGGTAATGGAGACTCCCACCATGCAGACCGGAGACTGGCCTCTGCCTGAGTACTTCGAAGACGACACCTCCGCTCTGATGTTGAAGCTAATTCGGGAAACCAGCACCAGAATCGGTCTCCCGATTACCTACGCGATCCTTCAAGACGTCATCACTGGAGCGGCCAAGAAAGATATTGACACCGGCAAGAAATTAGTTCGCCTGTATAGAAAGGTGCACAGGCCGCTGTCCCATGTGGAGAGGCGCTACGTCGAAGAGGAGATTAAAGAGGTGTCGCGCAGGCAGGCAACCCGACTTGCCTTGGTCCAGCTGGTTGATATGTGGCAAGAGGATCGAATCAACGATATGGAAGCTGTCTTCACAAAAGCGATCACTGTCGGGCAGGGGATCACAGACTTAGGACTGAATCCTTTCCTGGACGCGGAGAAGATACTGAGTCGGGAAGAAAACATGTTTCGACCGATTCGCACGTTGATCTCCGACTTGGATGCTCATCTTCCCCATGGAGGGATATGCCTCGGAGATCTGGCGGTCGTCTTATCGATAACCGGTGTCGGCAAGACTATGTTTCTCATCTCCTGTGCCAAGGCGGCAATCCTTCAGCGGAAGAAAGTGGTGTATTTCACGTTGGAAATGAGCGAAGCCGACATCTCCGAACGGTTTATCTCCTCATTCTCCGGCATAGAACTGAGATATCTCTACGAGCGCAAAAGAAGAGCCTCTCGTATGATGAAGAACTTCGGGAGGCTCTTCGCCAACGGGCTGCTGATCAAGCATTTCCCTGCACAGACAGCCTCCGTGCGGACACTGGACGCTCACTTACGGATGGTGCATGCCCATCTGGGATATAGACCGGAGATGATCGTCGTTGACTATGCCGGGGAGATGGCTGGGGTCACCCCTGTCAAGAGGCGAGGCTCTTCGGAGAGGTACTACGAGCTGGGGAGTGTTTTCTCTGAGCTAACCCGCCTCGCTCAGGAACG
>JAJISE010000096.1 GCA_022848865.1 Candidatus Thermoplasmatota archaeon
TCCTCATGCTCGACTTCGTGGGGAACAGCGAGCGCTTCAACGAGGGATACGTTCCCCCGAAGGAGCTGCCTCTCGACCCCAGGATGGGAGGTTCTCACCGCCGCGGAGGCGGGACCCTCGTGCCGACCGTGGTGGCGACGGACTCGTGGATCTGGCGGGAGTGGTTCGACGTCGCGCCTGGCAGGGAGGCGGTGGACCTGGGAGACCTGGCGGGCGAGTTTGGGAGCGGAGAGGATGGGTGGCTGGCGGGGGCGACACTTGAGGCGGGTTGAGGGTGAGATGCAGAGCAAAGTGGAGATCACCTCACGAATCCTGCAGGAATTGAGGTCTCGCTGGGCGAGGAGGCAGTGGACATGAGGAACCTGGTAGCATGAGTGAAAGGACCAAACTACCGATAGACCTGATCGAGAGAGCCAGGGAGATGGAGGACAGATTATTGGAATTCATAGGCAACCAGCATCGGAGGGCAGTCGCGAACATCCTCGTGTGCGGTGAGAACTACTGCGCTTGCCGCCAGCGCGCAAACATGAAGGAGATATCGAGAGCCCGCGAGGCGACGGGCATTCGCGCTCGATTGGACCCGCGGGATTGGGTGGAGGGGCAGGTGGAGAGGCTTTGCCGGGTCCTTGACCTCCCGGACGAAGCGTTTGTCGGGATCTGGGAGAGAGCGGACATGATACTATCTCACCTCGAGAGGGAATCGCCCGCTGCCCTGCACGGGTCGCCTTCGTATGTGTCGGGGGCGATAGTGTACTTCGCGGCGGGGTGGACGCGATATCGGATGGCTCGGCGAGTGTTCCGGTCCGTTCTGAACTTGTCGCCAGCGGTTCTGAGTAAGTACCATAAGAGGATCCTCGGGAAGATCGATATAATCGGCTTGTCCGAGAAGCTTGTGGAGTGCGGTCGCGGAGGAGCCCCAAGGAAGTGGGTGGAAGAGACCTCAGCTCGGTGGAGGTCCTTCTTCCTGTGTGTTTGAGTGATGCTCCCTGGGACACCGGCGACTCAGACTTTTCAATGGGAACCTTCCAAGGCTCCTGAGCGGCGTAACGTAAGAGAGAGGGAAAGCAGGGTTCTTGTGAAGGAATCGCGGGCTCCGGGCAGTGAATCTGAAGCGAATCTTGTCTCAGGCGGAAGCGGAGAATCTCTGGGAGTGTCGGGTTCTTCACAGCGTCGTTCACATCGGCCGAGAGGATTGTCGGCCTAACTCACCTTCTTGACGCTGACAGCGAACTCGTTCTCTGGCTCGAGCACCTTGAAGACTGCCACATCAGGCTCCCCCTTCAGTCTTCGAGCGATTCCAGGAGGCTGAAGCCTGTGCTTCCGAACCCATACAGCAAGGAGATTCCGACCTGAATCGTCCGCTGCAGTGCGTATCTCCGGACATTTGTTCCAGAAGCTGTCTTTGAGACGTGTCACGCAGCGGACTTTGTCGAGATAGATAACTACCGTCCTTACTGCAGGATTGAAATACCGTTCCCGATTTCTCTCTCCCACCCTCAATCCACGGGTGTTATTCGGACCCGCCCAGATCGT
>JAJISE010000097.1 GCA_022848865.1 Candidatus Thermoplasmatota archaeon
GAAGCGGGACCGCGCGGGAATACTCAACGTAATAATCCGTTGGACGGTAGCCGAGTTCTCCGTTCTCAAGAAGTCCCTCTTTGACGAGTTCGTCTAAGTATCTTTGACTGGTCCTCCGCGGCACATTGTGGACCCGCTCCATTTCCTCGACAATCTCGGTATTCCTCAGCCGTACGTTTTCCCTTCCGAACCAGAGTGAGAGGAGGTCTTGGATCCTCTCTTCTCTTTTCCAGTCCGGAATCCTTCCTGCTGGCTTGTGCTTCCCTCTCGGTTTTGACACTTTTGGTGCCATTTCGAAATGCAAATGAGGGAGTGAGAATATGAAGTTATCACTCTATGATTGAGATGAGAGGCATACACGACGAATACCGTTTCCACGATCTCATGCAGACTCAATCATCCAAACCCAAGCATGATTGGAATCCCAACTATGAGGTCTGTATCTCAACCGTTCACAGAAGGAAAGGCGAAGTGCTGTCTCCGGAAGCATCAATCCGGGTTGGGGATCTAGGCAAAGAAGAAGGGATGGGGTGCCAAGAAAAGTCGTGGATATATGTGAAGTGCGACACAACTCGGCATCCAGGGGATTACGATGTCAAGGAAAGATGATGGTTCAGAGAAAATGGGCCCTGGAAGACCAAGAACGGCAACCGAAATTAGGGAGAGAGCAGTGGAACTTCGTCGGACAGGACATTCATGGACCGAAATCGCCGAGACCCTTAGGATTGGTCGCACGACGGCGAGGAGGCTGTGCCAAAAAGCGCATCGTGATGGTGAGACCCCTAATCCTCCAAGGAAGGAGAAGAGGATTTTGGCACGGGTCAGAAGGGCGGAATGAAAGCAAAGAGTGAGGGTTAGCAATGGCAGCAAGGAAGCAGAAGGAGACCATTGAGAGGCCGGACAAAGAGCTAGTGGACCTCAGGCCCGTGAAGAAACGTGCTCTTGAGATCCTTCCTCCAGGAGACCCGGTCAGAGAGGCTCTGATCAAGGAGCCAGACCTGCTTCCGCGAGCAGAGGGCCTTTTCAAGCTGGCTACCTATGCGAGAGTTCTCATGGCAAAGAGAGCTCGATGATGATGCTGCTGTCGGGCAACGTCGACTTGTATATCCATCCCTCGTCCAGAAACGAAGGAAGCTCCTCGATGCTCACAATCCTCTGCCTTGGGTCGCCCCCATTCGCCATCATGCTCTTCGGAGCATCTTGGAGTAGTCGGACGATCTCCTCCTCCGATTTCGTCTCGAGTTGCATGGCCTCTATCTGTTCCTCGGAGTAACCTGCGGCTTGGAGGAATACGCGCAGCAATTTCAAGGTCGGGTCCCCTCTCCTCTCGCTCGGAGTGGTCTCCAGGTATTCGAGTGCACTCTCGTACGCGCCACGCATCTGCTCGATGAGGTCCTCTGGAAGCCTACGCTTGTTGAGAGTGTACTTGTGTTCGATGTCGCCTACGTGCCCCATCCAGAACACACGGAAATCCCTCAGGAGTCCCTTCGATTCCG
>JAJISE010000098.1 GCA_022848865.1 Candidatus Thermoplasmatota archaeon
TCTTTGGTATAAGGGATGCCTACTGTCTTCTCGGAAGAGGGGGTGGTAGGTCGCAGTGACTAGGGGGTTCCGGCTGTTTACTAAAAACATAGGTAGCCGCTAGAGCGAAAGCTTTCGTACGGCTATTGAATCCTGTCCAGTGGTGGTACCTGAATCCTGATTTCAACCGGGGGAAGGGCCGCTAAACGACGGGAGTAACTCTGACTCTCTCAAGGTAGCCAAATGCCTTGTCGTGTAAGTTACGACGTGCATGAATGGATCCACGAGGACCCCACTGTCCCCGCCTAGATCCCGGTGAACCCACAGGCTGGACGAACAGTCCAGCGACCTCCAGCGGGACAAGAAGACCCCGTGGAGCTTTACTGCAGTCTGTCGCTGAGAACTGGCCTTGCTTGCAGAGCGTAGATAGTAGCCGATGAGCGCCCCTCTCCGGGGGGGCGGGAGGCGTCAATGTAACACTACCCTTGTAAGGCTGCTTCTCTGACCGAGGCCTAGTTGTCCGGGACAACGGCAGATGGGCAGTTTGGCTGGGGCGGCACCCCCTTGAAAAGGAATCGAGGGGGCCCAAAGGCTAGCTCAGGGGGGACAGAAACCCTCCGTAGAGTGTAAAGGCAAAAGCTAGCCTGACCGGATCTCCAACAATACGAGTTCCGGAGGTGAAAGCCAGGCTTAACGAGCTATCATATCCTTGTTAATGAGGGTTGGTAGTGTCAGAAAAGTTACCCCGGGGATAACAGGCTTGTCGCGGGCGAGAGTTCGCATCGACCTCGCGGTTCGGTACCTCGATGTCGGCTCTTCCTATCCTGGCCTTGCATGAGGGGCCAAGGGTGAGGCTGCTCGCCTATTAAAAGGGATCGTGAGCTGGGTTTAGACCGTCGTGAGACAGGTCGGATTTTATCTGTTGGGGGTGTTGGTTGTCTGAGGGGAAAGGGTCTTTAGTACGAGAGGAACGAGACGCTGAGGCCTCTGGTGTACCGGTTGTCCGACAGGGCATCGCCGGGCAGCTACGCCTCGTAGGATAAGAGCTGAATGCATCTAAGCTCGAAGCTTCTCCTAAAAATAGACGGCCTTCCCGTTCTCGCAGCTTGTCTGTGGGGGCGGGTCGAGGGCGCCCGTAGAAGACGGGTTAGATGGAGCCAGGGTGTACGTATCGAGGCTTCGGCCGAGGTACTTAGCCTGTGGCCC
>JAJISE010000099.1 GCA_022848865.1 Candidatus Thermoplasmatota archaeon
AGATGGCCGAGGTCGTGGGGCTCCCTCCGAGAGAGGTCCTGAGGAACCTGGTAGCCCTTGAGAGCGACGGGCTCGTCTCGGTCACGGAGATCGACGGGAGCAGCCCGAGGTACAGGAAGATCGGAGGGTGATGGCGCCATAGAGACCAGCCTTGGGGCGGCTAAGCTGAACGGCAAACACATCTCCGAATCGGATAAGGGCAGAGTCGGCTCTGTGCTGATCGTCGGCGGGGGAGTCGGCGGAATCCAGGCCGCCCTTGACTTGGCCGAGTCGGGGTTCAAGGTCCATCTCGTCGACAAGTCCCCGGTGATAGGAGGCGTGATGGCCCAGCTGGACAAGACCTTCCCGACCAACGACTGCTCCATGTGCATCCTGTCCCCCAAGCTGGTCGAATGCGGCAGGCACCTCAACATCGACATCCATACCTGTGCCGAGGTAACCGGCTTATCGGGGGAGGCTGGTAACTTAACCGTCTCGGTCCTCCAGTCTCCGAGATACATCGACATCGAGAAGTGCAACGGCTGCGGCCTGTGCGCAGAGTTCTGCCCCGTGGACGCGATCGACACTTTCAATCAGGGCCTGAGCGAGAGGAAGGCGGTCTACATAGACTATCCCCAGGCGGTTCCCCTGGTATTCACGATAGACAGGGAGAAGTGTATCGGATGTGGGCTGTGCCAGAACGTCTGCCTGGCCGACGCCCTCGCCTACGAGGACCAGGATAAGACGTTCGACCTGAACGTGGGGGCCATCATCCTGTCTCCGGGCATCGAGGCCTTCGACCCCACAGTGGTCGGCAAGTATGGTTATGGACGCTACCCCAACGTGGTCACGAGCCTCGAGTTCGAACGCATACTGAGCGCCTCGGGCCCCTTCATGGGGCGCGTCCAGAGGCCATCGGACGGAGACATCCCAAAGAAGATCG
>JAJISE010000100.1 GCA_022848865.1 Candidatus Thermoplasmatota archaeon
GCAGCTTCAGGAAATCAAGCTGCCCGCTAATCTCTAACTGCTGTTTGAGCGTGTCGGCGTTGACGCGGATACCCATGGATGTCAGCTCGTGGCGGCGTTTCGTTACGGGATTCCAGACGAGAATGTCACCGTTGAGGCCGTGCATCGGCCTGCCGTCCTCGGAGGTTGTCTCCGTTACCCAATCGTCGTAGTCGGCGGCGCGCATTTCGTGCGGGTAGCCGTCCTTTAAGACCCAGCCGATGCCGATGATGAAGATGGCGGGGTATTCCTGGATGATTTTTGTCTCTCGCTGCTTACGCGGCAGGTCGGGGTATCTTTCGAGTATTTCTTCGGCGTGGATGAAGGTCAGCTCATCGGGGAGGCTGGGGTATTTATCGGTTTTCAATTGGGGAAACATTTCCTGAACATGTACCTCAGCCCCTTTGAGCACCTTCCAGAGTTTCTGTACGACTTCTTTAAGGAATTTGAGGTTTCGCTGCTCTTTTGTTATAGCGAGCTCCCAGTCCCACTGGTCGACGTATGCGCTGTGGTCGTGGTCGAGCCAGTAGTCTTTGCGTATGGCCCGCATATCAGTGAGGAGGCCTTCGCCGATGTTCAAGTCGAATTGTTTTAGTGCCATGCGCTTCCATTTTGTTGCGGCCTGTACGACCTCGACATCAATGGGGTTCTTGTTATGGTCATTTGAAACGTGGAATGAAATGGGGGTGCGTGAGCCGTCCCTGTCCAGCAAGTCGTTGACGCCGCTATCGATGTCCACGATTAGAGGAACTGTAACGCGAATCAGATTAAGCTCTTTGCACAGATTTTCCTCGATGTAGTCTTTGACGGCGTAGGTGGCAATCTGGGTTTCCTTTGGTGACAGCAGAGAGTTGTAATCTTGTGGCAGGATTTTCTCCA
>JAJISE010000101.1 GCA_022848865.1 Candidatus Thermoplasmatota archaeon
CAAAGCGTGAGTGGTCTGTCGTTTTTTTGATGGATTGGATTGATCCCAGGTGCCCTTGAAAAGAGATTTGAGATGTAGTTTGTAGATCCGTACCGAGAACTGACACAGGTGCCCCTAGCTGAAAAGGCTAAGGTGTATCGGCTTAATCCAGGCGAGGGAACTCGGCAAATTAGCCCCGTACCTTCGGTATAAGGGGTGCCTGCTTTGTAGAAAGCAGGTCTCAGTAACCAGGGGGCTCCGACTGTTTAATAAAAACACAGGAGACCGCAAGTCCGAAAGGATGTGTATGGTCGCCGAATCCTGCCCAGTGGCGGTATCTGAAAACCCATTTCAATGGGGCGAAGGACCGCTAAACGGCGGGGGTAACCATGACCCTCTTAAGGTAGCGTAATACCTTGCCGCTTAATTGGCGGCTTGCATGAGTGGCTTAACGAGAGCCCTACTGTCCCTGCTTGGAGCCCGGTGAAATTGACTTACTGGCGCACAGTCCAGTACCTTCTAGAAGGAAGCGAAGACCCCGTGGAGCTTTACTACAGCCTGTCGTTGTGATACGATTTTGGATGTGAAGTGTAGGTGGGAGCCGTCGAAGCCTTGCCGCTAGGTAAGGTGGAGGCACCAATGGGACACCACCCTTCTTTTGTCGCGTCACTAACTAGAAATAGAACACCGATAGGTGGGTAGTTTGGGTGGGGCGCCACACGCTCGAAAAGATATCAAGCGTGCCCAATGGTCACCTCAAGGAGTTCAGAAATCTCCTGTAGAATGCAAGGGTAAAAGGTGGCTTTACACGGATTGGACAAATAACAATCCGCGTTGCGAAAGCAGGGCCTAGCGAACCAATCAACCCTTTTTATGGGGGCGATTGATAACAG
>JAJISE010000102.1 GCA_022848865.1 Candidatus Thermoplasmatota archaeon
GATCAGCCCGAGCAGGCTCGACGTCCTCAGGGGCTACACGGAGCCAGCGGGGATCAGGGTGGTTCAGGTCGATTACGACAGGACAACCGGCCAGATGGACCAGGAGGACCTCAAGGAGAAGATGGAGGACGACACGGCCGCGATCTACATAGAGAACCCCTCCTACCTTGGGTTCATCGAGGAGAACGTCGAGGACATCGCAGAGGTGGCCCACGACTCCAAGGCATTATTCGTCGTCGGAGTGGACCCAATCTCCCTGGGCCTCATCAAGCCTCCCGGGGAGTACGGCGCAGATCTGGTGATAGGGGAAGGACAGCCCCTCGGCAACCACATGAACTACGGAGGGCCGCTTCTTGGACTGTTCGCGTGCAAGAGCGATCCCAAGATGATCAGGCAGATGCCGGGGAGGCTCATAGGCCTCACAGAGGCCCTTGACAGCCATAAGAGAGGGTTCACCATGACCCTGCAGACGAGGGAGCAGCACATCAGGAGGGAGAAGGCCACCTCCAACATCTGCTCCAACCAGGCGCTCTGTGCAGCCGCGGGGGCCGTCTACCTGTCCCTCATGGGACCTCAGGGAATGAAGGAGCTGAGCGAGGTCGTCGCCAGCAGGGCACGCTACGCCATCAGTAAGATTAACAACCTACCCGGTATTAAGGCGCCCATATTCAGCAGCTTCCACTTCAAGGAGTTCACCGTCCAGTTCGGGGACAAGACGGTCGAGGAGGTCAACCAGAGCCTCTTGGATAACAGGCTCCACGGCGGCAAGTCGCTTGTAGGAGAGTTCCCCGATCTGGGGGAAACGGCGCTATTCTGTGTCACGGAGAGCCATATGAAGGAGGACATA
>JAJISE010000103.1 GCA_022848865.1 Candidatus Thermoplasmatota archaeon
AACAGCGTCGGTAGTAGTATATTCTGAACTAAATGAGATAAAATCTCATTAAGTGGAAATTTCTCTCTACTTATTTCATTGAGCATAACTCTCAAACTGATAGAAGAAAAACTCTTCCACCATGTTTCACATAAAAGTGAATATGAATATTAACTATTTAGCAGAAAAAATGGACCTGCCGTGAATCGAACACGGAGCTCCTCGGTGCAAACGAGGTATTTTACCATTAAATTACAGGCCCAATAACTTACTTTAAAAAAGTGAGAACGTGGCAGTTTTTAAATCTTATTTTTCCACTAAGATGGGTATGTAAAAGAGTCTCATATTGTATTCTTTAAATAATTTAGGAGGTGATCCATCTGCAGGTTCCCCTACAGATACCTTGTGACGACTTAACCTACCTTGTCATATTAAGGTTCTCCTCAAATAAGTTTCACCATAACATAACTTGGTTGGTTTGACGGGCAGTGAGTGCAAGAGACAGTGACGTATTCACCGTTCGTTGATAACAAACGATTACTACGGATTCCAGCGTCATGAGGATGAGTTACAAACCTCAATCTGGACTAAGATAGACTTTATGAGATTAGCTTCTCCTTTCGGAGTTGCATCCCATTGTATCTACCATTGCCGCGCGCGTGTTGCCCAGGGGATTCGGGCTGTACTCACCTAACGTAGCCCACACTTTCATCCTTGTTACCAAGGCAATCTGCATATTGTACACGTAGTAAATATACATGTGGGTCTTGCCTGTTACCTGATTTAACAGGTCATCTCACGACACAGGCTGACGTCGGCCATGCAACTCCTCTCAGCGTGTCAGGTAAGCCCTTCAGACTGACCTT
>JAJISE010000104.1:0-253 GCA_022848865.1 Candidatus Thermoplasmatota archaeon
CAGGTGGGCAGTTTGGCTGGGGCGGCTCACTCTAGAAAAAATATCTAGAGTAACCAATGGTCAGCTCAAGCGGGTCAGGAATCCGCCGAAGAGTTTAAGAGCAAAAGCTGGTCTGACTGGATTCTGATCACCAAGGAATCCTGAGGCTAACGCCTGGTCTAGCGATCCTCAACATTTCTCGTGTGGATGGTTGAGGTGATAGAAAAATTACCCCGGGGGTAACAGAGTTGTCACGAGTAAGAGTCCCTATCGA
>JAJISE010000104.1:263-813 GCA_022848865.1 Candidatus Thermoplasmatota archaeon
GTGGGTTCTATAAATACGCGTAGAGCTCCTACGCGTTCTACAAAAATTAACCCGGGACTCGGCGGAGCATCTACGCTGAGTGGGAAGGTAACAGAGTTGTCACGAGTCAGAGCTCCTATCGACCTCGTGGCTTGCTTCCTCGATGTCGGCTCTTCCTATCCTGGGAGCGCACATATCGATTCTCGCAGAGGGGGTCGAGCGCATAACTCCCAAGGGTGGGGCTGTACGCCCATTAAAAGGGAACGTGAGCTGGGTTTAGACCGTCGTGAGACAGGTCGGATTCTATCTACTGGGTTTGTAGGTTGACTGAGGGTAAGGGAAAATCAGTACGAGAGGAACATTTTGCCGGCGCCTCTGGTGTACCGGTTGTCTGACAAGGCATCGCCGGGCAGCTACGCGCCAACTGATAAGTGCTGAAAGCATCTAAGCACGAAGCAGGTCCCGAAAAGAGTCATCCAATCTTACTTCATATTGTTCATGAAACGAGCTGTGTATTTTGTTTAGCTGGGTTGATAAGGATCTCCTGTGAGTTCCGGAAGTCGACTCAAAA
>JAJISE010000105.1 GCA_022848865.1 Candidatus Thermoplasmatota archaeon
GCCAATACATGTAGTCCACACGGGCCGAGATGTCCATAGCATCCGTGATCGGGAAGGGAAGGAAGCCGACCAGCTTCTCGTAGTGGTCACGAGGATCCTCACGGTCCACATACCATCGTATCGCCTCCTTCACGGAATCCCACCACAACACTGTCTCTGGCATGTCGTCCTCAATGACGAATCCGGGATCAGTCTCGAATGTGTGCTTGACGGTGAGGCTCACGTTCTGGAGGATTATGCTTCCGTCTAGGATTGTGGTGTTGACAATCTCGGATATCTTTGCGCTGTTCCCGAAGGTATCCTCCCAGAGCCCGAAGGAGGAGCCCTGGGAGCCGGTTCCGTTGAGCTGAACCACGTCGCCTTCGTAGACCGTCTGGTCGGTTCCGGCATCGGCAACGGGATCGCTGGGTGTACCAGGCCCGATCTCGATCCATACCGAATCCCATATTGGCATCGTCTGGTTTCCATACGAGGCTGTGTCCATTCCTTCTGAGATCAGGTATAGTCCAGGCGGTACTTGACCGCCAGAAGGTGGAATCGGGCTACCCGAATACTCGTCACAGATGAGGAACTTCTGATCCCAACCGCTTGGGACACTCGAGCCCGGATATATTTCCACAGTCACCCAAGGTCGGGGCCAGCAATTGGTTGTGTCCACAACAACCTGCCCCATTGAGTCCACGATACGCGAATCAAACGTACAAGGGAATGTTATGATCTCATTGCCCACATTCGATACATTGGTGAAGATGTCTTCACCTACCACATATTAGTACTTATCCGTAGACACCTCTAGAGGAAAA
>JAJISE010000106.1 GCA_022848865.1 Candidatus Thermoplasmatota archaeon
GCCGGTCTCTCCAGTCAGGATTTCAGAGTATGTTTCAAAGGGTCCCAGGGCCTTGACCTCAGCAGTGATCTCCGAGACGAGGGACGACCACTTGGCGCCCTCTGCTGCAGAAACCCAGGAGATCTTGAATCGTCGCGGATCGATTCCGAGGAACGTTATCAACTCACGGAAGGCGAGCAGTTTTCGTCGGGCGTGGTAATTGCCGCTGGTATAGTGACAATCACCCGGATGGCAGCCCGATACGAGAACCAAGTCCGCACCTTGCTCAAAGCTCTTGATGATAAACATAGGGTCCACTCGGCCGGAACAGGGTACGCGCACGATCTTGATCGCAGCGGGATACACCAGGCGGCTCATACCTGCCAGGTCGGCGCCTGCATAGGAGCACCAGTTGCACAGAAACGCCACGATACGCGGCTGCCACTCTGATGGTTCACTTGAATCACTTGTTTCCTGTATCATACTACCTTACCCATGAATCGCATTAATCGCGGCAAAGAGTTGGTCATCTCGATACCCCTGCACCTCAATGCTCTTAGAGCGACACGTTGCGGCGCAGACACCACACCCCTGACAAAGGCCTTCATTGATAAAAGCCACCGTAGCGATGGGATTGCCTTTGTTGTCTGTTAATTCCCGCGGCCCGATAGCGCCGTAGGCACAAACACCTTCGCACTCGAAACAACCGTTGCATGACGATTCGTCCACGATGCCAATGGTCGGTTCCCGGCTGAGGCGCTTGTGGGAGATCAGCCCCAGTGCCTTGCTGGCCGCAGCGCCAGCTTGAGCGACGCTCTCGG
>JAJISE010000107.1 GCA_022848865.1 Candidatus Thermoplasmatota archaeon
CTCTTGTCCGACATCCTGGAATCTGAGGGCTGGGTATGTGAGGGAAGGAAACTCACTCTGACCGTACCGAAGGATGCCTTTTCTCGCGGGGAGAGGGAGATGGTGAAGGCCGTCCACAGCGCCGTCTCGAAGTTGAAGTACCTCATGAAGGTGGCTCGAATCGACTACGAGATGACGGTGGTCTCGGAAGCCTCCACGAAGGAAAGGGAAAGCGTTGACAACGTTGCCAAACTGAAAGTGGGACTCGTGGGAGATTCCAAAGTGGGCAAGACGAGTCTGATCCAAAGATTCGTACTGGATCAGTTTGACGACAAGTACATCAAGACGATAGGAGCGAAGGTCTCCAAGAGGGAGATCCTTCTCCCTCTCTCCGGAAACAGACGGGTGAGAGTGGTCATGATGATCTGGGACATCATAGGGGAGAGGAACGCCGCAGAGCTCTACATGTCATCGCATTTCATGGGCATGCAAGGCATCCTGGCGGTCTGCGACGTGACCAGAAAGCGCAGTCTGGACAATATCGGTGATTGGGCCTCCTCCGTCTTCGAGGTCGCAGGGGTCGTGCCCATCCAGATCCTGGTGAACAAGACGGATCTGGAGAATCAGTTCGAAATCGAGAGGTCGGATGTGACAGAATCCTCGATGAGCTTGGCTTCCCCCGCCGTTTTCACCAGCGCCAAGACGGGAGAGAACGTCGACGGGGCGTTCAGCGAGCTGGCACAAACGATTCTGTTCGGG
The DNA here is from genome assembly GCA_022848865.1 of Candidatus Thermoplasmatota archaeon. Taxonomy (NCBI): domain Archaea; kingdom Methanobacteriati; phylum Thermoplasmatota; species Thermoplasmatota archaeon. The sequence goes on from JAJISE010000107.1 coordinate 739, forward strand.
AAAGACATGAAGGAAGTCTCAATCGCGGCTCACTGAGACCTCTGAGAGACCAGGGTCCTATT
>JAJISE010000108.1 GCA_022848865.1 Candidatus Thermoplasmatota archaeon
TGCCAATACCCGGACCTTCTACGTTCTGGAGGCTGCTGGGGTGAACCCGAAAAACGTGTTCATGGTTGACAGTAAAGGCATCCTGGCAGAAAGCCGTGAGGAGCTCAAGGGCACTTACAAGTGGGATCTCGCCGTCAAGACCAACGCCGAGGGCAGGACCGGTAGCATCAAGGATGCCCTGAAGGGGAGCGACATCTGCATCGCCGCCTCGAAGCCCGGCCCGGGCACCATCACCAAGGAGGACGTCTCCGTGATGGCCGACGACTCCATAGTGTTCGCCTGCGCCAACCCGATCCCCGAGATATGGCCCTGGGAGGCGAAGGAGGCGGGCGCCAAGCTCATCGCCACTGGCAGGAGCGACTTCCCCAACCAGGTGAACAACAGCCTCGTCTTCCCCGCCATATTTAGGGGCGCCCTGGACGTGAGGGCGAAGACCATCACCGACGAGATGTGCATCGCCTCCGCCACGGAGCTGGCCAAGTTCGCAGAGGACAAGGGGCTGACCGAGGAGTACATCCTCCCCTCCATGAGCGAATGGGAGATCTACCCGAGGCAGGCGGTGGAGACCGGCCTCAAGGCAATTGAGCAGGGCATAGCCCGGAAGAAGTTGAGCAGGCAGGAGCTCTACGACCACGCCGAGTCCATCATCAAGAGGAGCCAGGACATCGTGGCCCTCCTGATGCGCCAAGGCTTCATAGCCTCGCCTCCTCC
>JAJISE010000109.1 GCA_022848865.1 Candidatus Thermoplasmatota archaeon
AAACCCGAGGAAAAACCGGAGCCCTCCAAGAAGGAAAAGAAAGGCGACTGAGGAGGCGCTCAATTGGATCTACCGGTATCGAACATAGGTATGATTGGACACATCGACCACGGCAAGACGACGCTCACCGAGGCGATGTCGGGCGTGTGGACCGATCGACACAGCGAGGAGCTCCGGCGCGGCATATCAATCAAGCTGGGCTACGCCGATACCATCTTCGCGAAGTGTCCCAAGTGTAAGACCTACACCACTAAGGAGAAGTGCCCCGGATGCGGCGGGAAGACGAAGGTCCTGCGCCGCGTCTCGTTCGTCGACGCCCCTGGCCACGAGACCCTGATGGCGACCATGCTGTCGGGCGCTGCGATAATGGACGGCGCGGTCCTGGTAATAGCCGCGAACGAGCCGTGCCCCCAACCACAGACCAAGGAGCACCTCATGGGACTCGAGATAATCGAGACCCACAAGATCGTCGTGGCCCAGAACAAAATCGAACTGGCATCGCGCGAGGAGGTCGTGGAGAACCACAAACAGATCAGAGAGTTCCTGAAGGGGACCCCTGCCAAGGACGCCCCCATCATCCCCATATCGGCGGTCCACGGGGTGAACGTCGACAAGCTCATCCAGACGATTGAAGAACACGTCCCGACCGTCGAACACGACCTTT
>JAJISE010000110.1 GCA_022848865.1 Candidatus Thermoplasmatota archaeon
TGGTCTATTAGTAATGGCATGCTCACCACTCGCCGAAGCTCGTGATTTATACATCCATCCTATCAACGCAGTCTTCTACTGCCGACCTTTATCTTACGAAACGCTATCGTGTCTCGGGATGGGATTCGTGCTTAGATGCTTTCAGCGCTTAGCCCAAATGGCTTAGCTGCCCGGCCTGCCTTATCAGACAACCGATAAACCAGTGGCGACGTTGCTCTGTTCCTCTCGTACTCGGAGCAACTTCCCCTCAGATAGCGACGCTTCCATCAGGCAGAGACCGACCTGTCTCACGACGGTCTAAACCCAGCTCATGTTCCCTTTTAATAGGCGAGCAGCCTCACCCTTGGCCCCTGCTGCAGGACCAGGATAGGAAAAGCCGACATCGAGGTACCAAACCGCGGGGTCGATAGGAGCTCTCGCCCGCGACGAGCCTGTTATCCCTGGGGTAATTTTTCTGTCACCTCCGGGCCCCAATAGTGGGCACACGAAGGATCGCTAAGCCAGAATTTCTTCTATGAATTCCGTGCGTTTGGAAATCCATTCAGTCTAGTTTTTGGCTTTGCCCTCTTCAGCGGATTTCTGACCCGCTTGAACTAAACTTTGGGCCCCTTTGATATCTTTTCAAAGGGGTGCCGCCCCAGCCGAACTGCCCACCTGCAC
>JAJISE010000111.1 GCA_022848865.1 Candidatus Thermoplasmatota archaeon
CTTCGAGCTGCTTCAACTCGTAGGCTTTTACCTTGCGGTCAGACTTGATGTCGAGAATTTTATCATCGATATCAACCTGCGCGTCGGTGTCGCCCTCTTCAATCGCTGCGGCTTTCTTCTTTCGAAGCGCCCTCAGCTTTGTGTCGGCATCTCGTTGGTCTTCCTTGTCCTTTGACTGCGCTTGGAAAAGTTCATTCGTGCGCTCAAGTTTTGCGATTCGTTGGTCGGATTCGGCCTTGTCGGAAACTCGGAGGTCTCGTTCTCGGTCGATTCGCTCTTGGACTTTCTTGGACCACTTGGTCTTTTTGTCCTCGGGCTCTTCTTCCTCTTCCTCTTCTTCTTCCTCTTCCTCTTCTTCCTCTTCTTCCTCTTCTTCCTCTTCCTCCTCGTCGGAGTCGAGTTCGGAAAGCTCTTCGTCGTCGTCATCATCGTCGTCGATGAATTTCTCCGGCTTTTTCTTTCCGTCCGTGTCTTCCTTCGGAGGAACGTAATCGTCGTCGTCCTTGTTTAGCAGGGCCGCCGTAATTATGGGGTTATCTGAGTCTGAAAGGTCAACATCCAAGGCAACCGAATCATCCGGATTACCGTGCAGATCATCGAAATCGCTTTCTACCTGATACTTCTTACTCATGTTTTCCTCCAGCTCAAGGCTGT
>JAJISE010000112.1 GCA_022848865.1 Candidatus Thermoplasmatota archaeon
CCAGAACTTGCCCACCCCTTATTCGCTAGTGTTTTTAGGACTAGCAAAAGATTCCTTTAGCAGGAAACACTCGGATTAACCTTGTCGTGCTTGCGCACATTGCAAAGTTTTCTCGCCTGCTGCGCCCCATAGGGCCTGGGTCCGTGTCTCAGTACCCATCTCCGGGCTTCTCCTCTCAGAGCCCGTACCTGTAATAGCCTTGGTGGGCCATTACCTCACCAACAAGCTGATAGGCCGCAGTCTCATCCTACGGCGACGAATCATTTGGACCATAAACCGTTCCAGGTATAATGATCTATCGGGGTTTATCCTCAGTTTCCCGAGGTTATCCCCGTCCATAGGTTAGATTGGCTACGTGTTACTGAGCCGTCTGCCTTGTATTGCTACAATGACTCACATGGCTTAGTATCAATCCGATAGCAGTCAGGTCCGGCAGGATCAACCGGATTTACACACACGGAGCTACTAAGTTTCACATATTGTCAAGTGTCAGATTCAAACCTTCTTATTAAAGGCTTACTTGAACCTCCATATCTTTTGCAGCACATGAATCGTCCGATTCATCAGCGTCATAGGACTCGCCGGGCGCTGCCCTCTAACTATATGCGGATTGGAGTATATAACGTTTTCCG
>JAJISE010000113.1 GCA_022848865.1 Candidatus Thermoplasmatota archaeon
ATGACGTGCATCATCCCGTTGAGCAGCGCCACATCGCTGCCCGGCCTGAGCGGCAAGAAGGTATCGGCCAGCCAGGCAGTGGGCGTCAGGCGGGGGTCGGCCACGATGACCTTGGCGTCTTTTTTCTCTTTAGCTCTCAGCACCCAACGGGCCACGGGCGCGTGGTTCTCGGCTAGGTTGGAGCCAATGACAAAGATGCAATCGGCGTTGGCCAGGTCGGGGATGGGGTTGGTCATGGCCCCACTGCCAAAGGCGCGGGCCAGCCCGACGACGGTGGGCGCGTGGCACAGGCGGGCGCAGTGATCCACGTTGTTCGTGCCCAGACGGCGGGCCAGCTTTTGGAAGAGATAGTTCTCCTCGTTGGTGCACTTGGCGGAGGCCAGGAACCCCAGTGCATCAGGGCCGTGAGCCTGCCTGACCTCGTCGATCTTGTGGCTCACCAGGTCCAGGGCTTTCGGCCACGAGATTTGTCGCCACCCGTCGTCCACCTTTTTCATCGGGTGGCGCAATCTCTCCGGGTGGTCGAGGATCTCCAGCACGGCGTTGCCCTTGGGACAGAGCGCCCCCTCGCTGACAGGGTGCTCGCGATTGTACTCCAGCCCCACT
>JAJISE010000114.1 GCA_022848865.1 Candidatus Thermoplasmatota archaeon
ACACAGTCAAGCCAGCTTCTGGCTTTGCCCTTGACGGCGGATTTCTGACCCGCCTAAGCCGACCTTTGGGCCCTCTTGATATTTTTTCAAGAGGCTGCCGCCCCAGCGAAACTGCCCACCTGCCGCGGTCCTGCCTAAGCAGTTAGAAGTACAGTCGCGAGAGGGTGGTGTTACATTGGCGCCTCCACTTGGCCTGGCGACCAAGCTTCGAAAGCTCCCACCTACACTCTACACCCGCAGCCACGCTCCAACGACAGACTGCAGTAAAGCTCCACGGGGTCTTCGCTTCCCTTCGGAAGTCCCTGGCATGTGCGCCAGCTAGTAGGTTCACCGGGACCCAGACTGGGACAGCGGGGGGCTCGTTGATCCATTCATGCGAGCCGCCAATTAAGCGGCAAGGCATTTCGCTACCTTAAGAGGGTTATAGTTACCCCCGCCGTTTAGAGGTGCTTCGCTGGGTTGGACCCCAGCTTCACATACCCCCACTGGGCAGGATTCACTAACCATACACACCCTTTCGGGCTCGCGGTTAGCTAGGTTTTTATTAAACAGTCGGCCCCCCCTTGTCACTGCGACCTGCCATCTTCACGACAGG
>JAJISE010000115.1 GCA_022848865.1 Candidatus Thermoplasmatota archaeon
GGATGGAGAGGTTCACAACGTCCTCCGGCTTCGAGAAGAGGAGACTCTACACTCCGAACGTTGTCGCAAACATGGATTACGAGGAGAGCCTCGGCTTCCCCGGGGGCTACCCGTTCACCCGGGGGCTCCACGCGACGATGTACAGGGGGCGCCTCTGGACTATGCGCCAGTTCGCGGGGTTCGGGACTGCGGGGGAGACGAACAGGCGATTCAAGTACCTCCTCGAGGAGGGGGAGACGGGGCTCAGCGTCGCCTTCGACTTCCCCACGATCCTGGGCTACGACTCCGACCACCCCCTCTCCGTGGGGGAGGTGGGGGTCTGCGGCGTCGCGGTCTCCTCCCTCAGGGACATGGAGACCCTCTTCGGGGGCATCCCCCTAGACAAGGTCTCCACGTCGATGACCATCAACGGCCCCGCCTCGGTGCTCCTCGCGATGTACACCGCCCTCGGAGACGCTCAGGGCGTGCCCCGGGACAGTCTCAGGGGGACGACCCAGAACGACATGCTCAAGGAGTTCTTCGCCCAGAACCTATGCATCTTCCCCCCAGGCCCCTCGGTGAAGCTCGTCACCGACATCGTCGAGTTCT
>JAJISE010000116.1 GCA_022848865.1 Candidatus Thermoplasmatota archaeon
AGGTCTCAGGGCTTCATCGTCTGGCATAGATACCTCCCTCGGTTCCAATAAGCCGGAGTGGGATAATAAGTTTTTGGATGGGGATTTTCGGGCTAACCCGTTACAATCGGAAAATAACAAGTACCGCAGGTCGGATCTCGGACTTCATTCCATTTATCTATGTGCGATAGTCCGAGAGAGGCCTGTGGCACGAATGTCAACAAAAATAAGCTGAGTGCCGCAGGCCGGACTTGAACCAGCGACTTCAAGATCTTCAGTCTTGCACTCTCCCAACTGAGTTACTGCGGCTTGAAGGTTGTTTGCGCAATAGTGAAGGAATACATTAACTTTTGGACAGATAGTTCAAACTACCTTTACAGAAAAGCTATCCTTTTGGTTTTAGACCATTATCTTAATTTTTCCTAGCCAGACTCGATCCGACAATTACGCCCAAGGTTATCAGGCTCGCTGACAATACGGCGAAGTTGCCGTCCAGATTCATGTTAAGTATGTCAGCACCAACTGTGATAATCCATAGCGTCACCAGAAAGTACACCAGTCCCATAATTATGAGAAAGATTGATGACAATAAGATCACCACGATTA
>JAJISE010000117.1 GCA_022848865.1 Candidatus Thermoplasmatota archaeon
CAGGGGGACGACCTACAACGCCTACCTCATCGTGGATGAGAAGATAGCGCTCGTCGACACTGTGAAGGAGCCTTTCTTCCCCGAGATGATGCGCCGGATAAAGGAGATCGTGGACCCTGAGAAGATCGACTACCTGATCTCCAATCATACGGAGCCCGACCACTCCGGATCCATAAGAAAAGTCCTTGAAGTCTCGAAGAACGCCGAGCTCATAGCATCGGAATTCGGGACGAAAGGCCTGAGGAGATATTATGGCGACGATCTGGAGATCACCTCAATCAAGGAGAAGCCCAGCGTCAGCCTCGGAAAGAGGACACTCAACTTCGTGCCCATCCCCATGGTCCACTGGCCCGACTCCATGGTCACCTACATCCCAGAGGAGAAGCTACTCCTCTCCAACGACGCCTTCGGCCAGCACCTCGCCTCCTCCAAACGGTTCGACGACGAGGTGGACCAGGCCGTCCTCATGCAGGAGGCCACCACCTATTATGCGAACATCGTGATGCCCCTCTGGATGAGCGTCTCCAGGGCTTTCAAGGCCCTCGAGGGAGTGGACATCGAGGTCATCGCGCCCAGCCAC
>JAJISE010000118.1 GCA_022848865.1 Candidatus Thermoplasmatota archaeon
GTCGAGGAGCGATTGGCGGCCGCGGGCTGTCCCAAACTCAACCTTCAGGTACGCGCCTCGAGCCGCGAGGCGGTGGCCTTCTACGAGGGATTGGGTTACGCGGTGGAGGAGCGCGTGAGCATGGGGAAGCGGTTGAAAGGGGCCGCGCCGGACTCGAAAGAGTTGTAACGGCGAAAGGGATACGGTTATGCTCAAGGGATTACATTTCCTTCTGACGTACGCGTGCAACTTCGAGTGCGACCACTGCTTCCTGTACTGCGGCTCGCACGCGGAGGGGACGTTTACGCTCGAGCAACTTCGCGCGGTCCTCGACGAGGCCCAAAAACTCGGCACGATCGGGTTTATCTATTACGAGGGCGGCGAGCCGTTCCTCTACTACCCGTTGATGGTGGAGGGGCTAAAAATGGCGCGGGCGCGCGGCTTCAAGGCCGGGATCGTAACCAACTGCTACTGGGCGACGGCCGCGGAGGATGCCGCGCTTTGGCTGGGCCCCCTCCGGGAGGCCGGGACGGACGACCTCTCCGTGAGCGACGACGCCTACCACCACGGCGACGACGAAGAGACGCCGGCCAAGGT
>JAJISE010000119.1 GCA_022848865.1 Candidatus Thermoplasmatota archaeon
ATGCTGAGCGGGATCTCGTCGTTCAGGATCGCCTGGTGGTAGGGGAGCTCGAGGAAGTCGGTCTGGCCCGTGATCTCGAGCTGCTGCTTGAGCGTGTCCTTGGTGACGCGGACGCCCATCGAGGTCAGCTCGTGGCGGCGCTTCGTTACCGGGTTCCAGACGAGGATGTCGCCGTTCAGGCCGTGCATCGGCCGACCGTCCGCCGAGGTCGTCTCCGTGACCCAGTCGTCGTAGTCCGCCGCCCGCATCTCGTGCGGGTAGCCGTCGGCCAGCACCCAGCCAATGCCGTAAATGAAGATCGCCGGATACTCCTGGACGATCGCCGTCTCCCGCTGCTTGCGCGGGAGGTCGGGGTACTTCGCGAGGATGTCCTCGGCGTGGATGAACGTCAGCTTCTCCGGGAGGTCCGGGTACTTGTCCGTCTTCAGTTGCGGGAAGAGCTCGTGGACGTACGTTTCGGCGCCCTTGATGACCTTCCAGATTTTCTCGACGACCTCCGTGAGGAACCGGAGGTTTCGCTGTTCGGGCGTGATCGCCAGCTCCCAGTCCCACTGGTCCACGTAGCAACTGTGATC
>JAJISE010000120.1 GCA_022848865.1 Candidatus Thermoplasmatota archaeon
AACGTATGTGCTGTTGACTCTATACCTAAACATATCATAGAGACCTAATAAATAGAATTCTTATAAAAATCTATTCCTCTATCTAGCTCATGTTCCTCATTGTATAATAAAAGAATAAAATAAATGAAAAACCATACATAGTTGGTAAAATGGACTGTTGGGAACTGCATGCTGAATACGTCGCCGAAGCTTCGTACTTACACATCAGTTCCATTAAACGAGTATTTTGCTCGTGTCCTAAGATGTCTATTTTCAAGGCGGGTTTCGAGCTTAGATGCTTTCAGCTCTTATCCCTTGGCGCGTAGCTGCCCAGCTTACCCTTTCGGATAACCGGTAGACCAGAGGCTTCGAATCCTCGTTCCTCTCGTACTAGAGGATTCTTCCATTCAGACATCAACATTTCCAGTAGATATTAAACCAACTGCCTCACAGCGTTGTGAACCCAGCTCACGATCCCTTTTAATTGGTGAACACCCACACCCTTGGACGCCTACAGTAACTACGGAGTTACTGAGCCCTACGCTCGTTTCACTCGGTAGACTTCTGCACGTCCAGGATAGGAAGAGCCGACATC
>JAJISE010000121.1:0-207 GCA_022848865.1 Candidatus Thermoplasmatota archaeon
GTCAATGGAAGAGAGAGCTGGGTTCAGCCAGATCGAGCGTGGTTATGATGAGAGCTCAGCAATGGAAGAGGCGAAGCGCTGTCTCAGATGCAATCTCAGGTTGACGCTCGGATGCAATCCCTTACCGCCGGAGAAGTGGGTCGCGCTCACCGAGGAGAACATTGCAGTCGTGCCAGATTCAGAGGGTGTCTTCCAGCTCCTGGACGA
>JAJISE010000121.1:217-566 GCA_022848865.1 Candidatus Thermoplasmatota archaeon
TAATCCTCATCTCAGGCGTGATGAACATGCAAGAGGCTCTGAACGAGCAGCTTCAAACCAGTCCAAACGCCAAGTTCTTCCTTTGGGAAGCGGACAAGATGTACACCAAGAGGGAGAGCGAACTGATCCAACAATTCCTGCAGGTCCATGGGAAGTTGCCGGAAGGGAACGACGAACTGGACGACCTGTTCTGATGTGATTCAAATGACGAGAGAGGAAGATCTGAAACTAGAAGGCTGGACGAGGATGTTCAGCGCCACCGAGCCGAGAATCAGCGAGTCCGTGGAGATGTACGAGTCCCTTGGCATGGAGGTCCTGCTCGAGGACATCGAGACCGAGAACGATGAGG
>JAJISE010000122.1 GCA_022848865.1 Candidatus Thermoplasmatota archaeon
TCAAGGTTTTCGTAAGTTTTTAACACGAATGGATGGTATTTCGCTGCCTTCGCCTTCAGCGATTCAAGGTGTTCCTCCACTTTGCGGTCGATGAGTTCGGTATACTGATTTAATAGGGTTTCCCAAGTCATTCGACTCGGTGCATTATCGTTTTTCAACGTTTTAAAATGCGGAGGTTTTTCGGTCTTTGAGTGGCGGGCCCGGAGGGATTCGAACCCTCGACCTATCGGTTAAGAGCCGATTGCTTTTGGCTGTCCTCGAAGGACATCTACCAGACTGAGCCACGGGCCCGAACGAATTATATCGTCCACCCAAATTAAGTGTTTACGATACTATGCTCGTATTCATCGGGCTTGGCTTGCAAGGCGAGGGGATATCGCTCCGGGGGCTACGCGAAGCACGAGAATCCGATGTTGTGTATGCTGAGCTCTACACAAGTAAGCTGCCTAAACTTAGACTAGATGAGCTCAAGCAAACGATCGGCAAGCCTATTGAGGTGGTCGACCGCGAGACCGTCGAGCAACGTCCAAACGAGATCCTGCACGCGGCCAAAGCGGG
>JAJISE010000123.1 GCA_022848865.1 Candidatus Thermoplasmatota archaeon
CTTTCCGCACCAGAAAAAGTTTAAGCAGAGATTCAGGTATTCCATCGCCATGCAGGACATCGCCGGGGAGATAGCCCGGCTGAAGGGGGAGCAGGACGCGATACTCCTGGCGCACAACTACCAGAGGCCAGAGATCCAGGATGTGGCAGACTTTTTGGGCGATTCTCTCGGTCTGGCGATGGAAGCGTCCAAGGTTGACAGAAAGAACATAATCTTCTGCGGTGTGGACTTCATGGCGGAGTCCGCGAAGATACTGAACCCCGACAAGAAGGTGGTGCATCCCATCGTTCCTCCGCATCTGATCGCAAAATGCCCAATGGCGGCAATGGCCGATAGGGAAACGGTACTGGGATTCAAGAACGAACATCCTGGGGCCGCCGTGGTCTCGTACGTCAATACCACCGCTGAGGTGAAAGCGGTCAGCGATTATTGCTGCACATAATCCAACGCCGTGAAGATCGTCTCCAGAGTGCCCGAGGACAAGGTCATTTTCGTACCAGACGAACACCTGGGCAATTGGGTGAAGAGATCGGTCAAGGATAAG
>JAJISE010000124.1 GCA_022848865.1 Candidatus Thermoplasmatota archaeon
ATCAATGAGACACCACCCTTCTGTAACTGTATCCCTAACTTCTGCAAGGAAGGACATCGGTTGGTGGGCAGTTCGGCTGGGGCGGCACTCCCCTGAAAAAGTATCAGGGGAGCCCTAAGGTCAGCTCAGGTGGGTCAGAAATCCACCGTAGAGTGCAAAGGCAAAAGCTGGCTTGATTGTGATCCCAACAGCACGGATCGCAAGTTCGAAAGAAGGGCTTAGCGAACACCGGTACCCCCTTGATGAGGGTCCGGTATAACAGAAAAACTACCCTGGGGATAACTGAGTTGTCGCGGGCAAGAGTCCATATCGACCCCGCGGTTTGCTACCTCGCTGTCGGTTCTTCCCATCCCGGACGTGCAGCAGCGTCCAAAGGTGGGGTTGTTCGCCCATTAAAAGGGAACGTGAGCTGGGTTTAGACCGTCGTGAGACAGGTCAGATGCTATCTTTCGGGAGTGTTGGGTGCCTGAGGGTAAGGTGACCTCAGTACGAGAGGAACAGGTTGTCGGCGCCTCTGGTGTACCGGTTGTCCGATAGG
>JAJISE010000125.1 GCA_022848865.1 Candidatus Thermoplasmatota archaeon
AGTAGGTCCGTGTAAAGTCCTAGCGGGATCACCTGTCCTTGATCCATGATTTCAACGATGCTGAAAGTCCCGGACATCCAGTAGAAGACGAGTATCCCGAGCAGCACGAGCAGGCTCGCGGCCTGCGTGAACAGGAAGAACTTCATGGACGCGTACTTCTTCTTGGGACCGCCCCAGACGGCGATCAGGAAGTACATCGGCAAGAGGCCGCCCTCCCAGAAGACGAAGAACAGGAACAGGTCGAGCGAGACGAAGACGCCCGCAACGGTCGCCTGCATGAACAGGAGCATCGCGAAAAACTCCTTCGTCCTGTGCTTCTCGCCCCAGGAGAATATCATGCCGAGAGTCGTGAGGAGCGATGTTAGGAAGACGAGCGGCCCCGAGAGCTGGTCCACGCCGAACTCGAAGGATATGCCCGCCTGCGGGATCCACTCCGCCTTCTCATAGGCGAGGAACTCTTGTCCGCCAGCAGATATGGACGTGAGCTCGACGCTCCCCGGCGCGACGATGCCGAGCAGGAGAACGGTGGAGAG
>JAJISE010000126.1 GCA_022848865.1 Candidatus Thermoplasmatota archaeon
GTAACGCGTAGATAATCTACCTTTAGGTACAGCATACTCCCGGGAAACTGGGCATAATTCTGTATAAGTGCTTTGTTCTGGAATGGCTTAGCACTAAAAGCTTCGGCGCCTAAGGATGAGTCTGCGTCCGATTATGCTAGTTGGTGGTGTCATGGACCACAAAGGCGACGATCGGTACGGGCCGTGAGAGCGGTAGCCCGGAGATGGCCACTGAGATAACGGGCCAGGCCCTATGGGGTGCAGCAGGCGCGAAAACTGGCCAATGCGCGAAAGCGTGAGCCGGCCAATCCGAGTGGAGACCCAACGGTTTCCTTTTACCATGTGTTCACAGCTTGGCGAATAATGAGAGGGCAAGACTGGTGCCAGCCGCCGCGGTAAAACCAGCTCTTAGAGTGGTGATCATGTTTATTTGGCTTAAAGTGTGCGTAGCAGGACAGCGTAAGTCCCCTGTGAAATGCTCGGTCTTAAGCCGAGCGCGGGCAGGGGATACTGTGCGTCTTGGGACCGGGATAGGTGTAATG
>JAJISE010000127.1 GCA_022848865.1 Candidatus Thermoplasmatota archaeon
AGTATCCTTCGGCAGCCTGACGGTTAAGCCGCCAGATTTCCCAAAGAACTTACTAAGCCGGCTACGAACCCTTTAGACCCAATAATAGCGGTCACCACTCGAGCCGCCGGTGTTACCGCGGCGGCTGGCACCGGTCTTACCCAGCTTTTATTCGTGAAGCTATTTACACTTCACAAAAGCACTCACTTGCGTGAGCGCACTTGGGGTTCCCCCGTCACACTTTCGTGTATTGCGGAGTTTTCGCGCCTGCTGCGCCCCGTAGGGCCTGGGGCCGTGTCTCAGTCCCCATCTCCGGGCACTGTCTCTCAACACCCGTACCGATCTCAGGCTTGGTGGTCCATTACACCGCCAACAACCTAATCGGTCGCAGGCCCATCCTCAGGCGCCGGAGCATTTGAGCGGAGACCCGTTCCAGACTTCTCCACCTATCAGGCATTATCCCCAGTTTTCCGGGGTTATCCCTGTCCTGATGGTAGATTACCCACGTGTTACTGAGCCGTTTGCCGAGTGCATTACCACT
>JAJISE010000128.1 GCA_022848865.1 Candidatus Thermoplasmatota archaeon
TGGGGACGCAGCGGCTGAGGCGGAGCGAGAGGGAACGCAACAGAGCGGCGGAGGCGCTAAAGGAATACTCAGAGCAGTTGGAAGAGATGGTCGAACAGCGCACCAAAGAACTTCGGGGCACCCAGGAGGAACTGGTCAAGAAGGAGCGGCTATCCGTCCTGGGACAGATTACAGCTATAGTAAGCCACGAATTGCGCAGCCCTTTAGGAGTGATCCGCAGTTCGGCTTTCTACCTTGAAAGCAAGTTAAGCGACATTGGCGAGAAGAGTACAAAGCATTTGAAAAGAATTGAGGAACAGGTGGGTCATTGCGATGCAATCGTCGACGAGCTATTGGAATACACCCGGGGGCGGCTATCCAAGGTGGTTGAGGGAGAGCTTAATCCCTGGCTGGAAGAAGTGCTGGATCAGATATCAATCCCCGGACAGGTGACTCTGGTTCGCGGGCTGTCTCCCGGACTCCCCATGGTCTCTTTTGACCAAGAGAAGATGCGTCGAGTCTTGATCAACCTGATCAAT
>JAJISE010000129.1 GCA_022848865.1 Candidatus Thermoplasmatota archaeon
GACTGTCACCGGTTGGAAATCCGAGGAGTCCTGATGAAGAGAAGCTCGAGAGTATGGAAAAAGAGAGGACAGCAGCGCTGGAAATGGCGCAAGAAGAAGATGAGGCGCCGAAAGAGGGCGCAGAAGATGCGCAAGTCCTGAGCTTGAACGCTCCAATGTGGGAGTATGGGGTAACACGGCATCCTCGCGGGCTCCAGTTACAGGGATGATAACCAACGGGTATTCTGAGAGGTCTGGAGACGTCTTGACCACGATGATGAATAACTGGAGCGATGACCTAAGAAGAGACCCGCCGATCTGGGTTCAAATCCCAGTGCCCCCATACCTTACTATACCTGTTTTTTCTAAGTGAAACATAGGTAAAACAGGGTTATCTACCAATAACCTATTTCTACAGTTTATTGAAAAGTTCTTTATCAAACTTAATTTACTGTTGAAATAATAACCAGATGTAAAAATACGGCATTTTATCAAATATTAACACATATATTTTAAATACTAATAGTTCCATGAGATA
>JAJISE010000130.1 GCA_022848865.1 Candidatus Thermoplasmatota archaeon
ATACCCGCTACTTCGGCTACCTGGGCCTGTTCACCTTTTCCATGAACGGCATCGTCCTGGCCCACAGCCTGATGATGATGTTCATATTCTGGGAGCTGGTGGGTCTGAGTTCCTACCTGCTCATCGGGCACTGGTTCGAGAAGGATTCCGCCGCCAGCGCCGGCAGGAAGGCCTTCCTCACCAACCGGGTGGGTGACATCGGCATGTTCATCGGCATCATGCTTTTCTGGACGGCCACCGGCACGTTCACTTTCCACGGCCTGTTCGAGGCGGTGGACGTGGAGGGGGCCAACCTGTTTGCCGGGCAGGCTACCCTTTTGACGGTCGCCGGGATCATGGTGTTCATGGGTGCGGTGGGCAAGTCGGCCCAGTTCCCGCTGCACATCTGGCTGCCCGACGCCATGGAAGGCCCCACGCCCGTCTCATGCCTCATCCACGCCGCCACCATGGTGGCCGCCGGGGTCTACCTGATGGTGCGCATGTTCCCCGTCCTGACGCCGGACGCCCTGCTGTTC
>JAJISE010000131.1 GCA_022848865.1 Candidatus Thermoplasmatota archaeon
GTTCACCGCCGCGGTGACAGATCCCGGAAGCGATGACCTGACCTTCATATGGGATTGGGGAGACGGCACGACTGATGCGATGGCGTTCTACAACGATGGAATCAACGCCGACCCGTCAAAGAGTCCCTGGGGAACCTATCCTTTCGATGCGACTCACACGATCTCACACGTCTGGGGAGACAACGGCGACTTCACGGTCACGCTCACGGTGATGGACGATGACGGTGGTGTCACGGTCGAACAGACCGTCGTTACGGTCAACAACGTTGCTCCAACGATAGAGAGCATACTACAGTACTACCTCAACGCCTCCTTCGCCTTCCGGATAGCGGGAGAGAAGTGGCACAACGTCGAGATACATCTGTACGAGGACGGAACGGAGATCGGATACGCAAACATCACACGCTATCCGGGCAGTCCGAACGATCAGATGGTGACCCTTGCGGACATATCCATAGACTTCTCGAAGACGTACTCGGCGATGGCGTACTACACGCCCGAGGACGATCCCA
>JAJISE010000132.1 GCA_022848865.1 Candidatus Thermoplasmatota archaeon
TCACGATCGTTTCGAGGCAGAAGGGCCCTATCATGCCGCCGAAGAGTTCCAGGGAACGTTCTACTACACGTTCTCCCATCGAAAAGACCTTGGGCAAGAGGGATTCCCGGATGACCAGAGGAAGGTTGCCCGTCACCACGAACGACGGATAAATCCCGAGACGCTTCAACTCCTCCTGGGAGCCGAGCTTGTACATCTCGTCGATGTTGGTCTCGTCGCGCCTGTCCATTCCCAAGAGCTCCAAAGCGCCCTCGGACAGCCTATAGCCATCTGTTTTTATTGGTGAATAAAAATAATGTAAATAATATCTTGTTCCAAGAATATATTCTTGGATCACATACTTCTGGCTGTGGTCGATGCCCAGCTTGAAGTCATGGTAATCCTTCGCGATGAAAAAGCCCCTTCCGCCCTTGGCTCCGTAGTATTTTATGAGCACGGGGCGGTCGATTTCCTTCGGATCGGATATTATCGTGGGCATCTTTATTCCAGCCGAGGTGAGCCACTCCCTC
>JAJISE010000133.1 GCA_022848865.1 Candidatus Thermoplasmatota archaeon
TAACCGTCACAGTGGACGTCGGAACAGCCGACGAGACACTGCTTCACAACACAGGCACGCTCGACTACTCCGATGCAAATGGCAACTTCATCGAGCAGCTCAGCGACTACGCGGACGTCGTCGTGACAGCTCCGATACTGTCCTTCACCAAGACCGCAGACGTCACAACAGCTGACCCAGGCGACACGATCGTCTACACGCTCGAGTACGAGAACAGCGGGACCGGTTGGGCCACTCTCGTAAAGATAGTCGATACCATCCCAGCTGATACCACATACGTGAGTTCCAATCCAGTCTGCGACACCGTCGTTGGCGATGTCTACACATGGAACATCGGCGACCTGGCACCAGGCGGAAGCGGAACGATCACCATAACCGTCACAGTGGACGTCGGAACAGCCGACGAGACACTGCTTCACAATGAAGCGACACTCGACTATGCGGACGCCAATGGCAACTACTACACTCAGCTCAGCGACTACGCGGACGTCGTCGTGACAGCTCC
>JAJISE010000134.1 GCA_022848865.1 Candidatus Thermoplasmatota archaeon
TCGATGGCCTTCCGCACGCGCTGCACGCGACGCTCGGTGTTTGTGAACGTTCCTTCCTTTTCGGCGAACGTGGCCGCCGGAAGCACGACATCGGCCAGTTGCGCGGTCTCGGTCAGGAAGATGTCCTGCACCACGAGGAAATCGAGCGAATCGAGCGCGTCGCGGACGTGGTTGATGTCGGGGTCCGACAGCATCGGGTTCTCGCCCATGATGTACATGGCGCGCACCTTGCCGTCGATGGCGGCGTTTAGCAATTCGACTACGGTCAGCCCCGGCGCGGGCGGAAGCTTGGTCTGCCACGCGCTCTCGAATTTGGCGCGTATGGTTTCGTCTCCCACCTGCTGGTATCCGGGGAACACGCCCGGCAGCGCGCCCATATCGCACGCGCCCTGCACGTTGTTTTGTCCCCTGAGGGGATTCACGCCGGTCGCCGGCTTGCCGATATTGCCGGTGAGCATGGCCAGGTTGGCGACGGCGAGCACGTTGTCGGTGCCATGTGTA
>JAJISE010000135.1 GCA_022848865.1 Candidatus Thermoplasmatota archaeon
GAAAGGTGGGGCCGCGGCGATCCCCGGGGGCTTCGGGACCGGCAAGACGGTCACCCTCCAGCAGGTCGCCAAATGGTCCGACGCCGACATCATCATCTACATCGGGTGCGGGGAGCGGGGGAACGAGATGGCCGACGTGGTCGCCCACTTCCCCGAGCTCATAGACCCCAGGAGCGGCAGAAGGCTCATCGAGAGGACTGTCATCATCGCGAACGTCTCCAACATGCCCGTCTCCGCCAGGGAGGCCAGCATCTACATGGGGGTCACCATCGGCGAGTTCTACAGGGACATGGGATACGACGTCGCCATCATGGCCGACTCCACGTCGAGGTGGGCCGAGGCCCTCAGGGACATCTCGGGGCGCCTCGAGGAGATCCCGGCCGAGGCCGGCTTCCCCGCCTACCTCTCAGACAGGATCGCCCAGATCTACGAGAGGACTGGCAGGGGCGTCGTCATGGGCGAGGGCAGGAAGCTGGGCAGCCTCACGCTCATCGGAGCCG
>JAJISE010000136.1 GCA_022848865.1 Candidatus Thermoplasmatota archaeon
AAATCCTCCCCCAGGATTACAGCTCCCTGCTGTCACCAAAGCAGACGCAGAATGCCATCTATGCCGCCAAAGACTACATCGAGCAGAATCTCTGCAAGCAGCTCAACCTGATTCGCGTTACCGTCCCTCTTATCGTAGATGTCCAGAGCGGCGTCAACGACATGCTGGACCGTGATGGCTCACGGACACCAATTGGGTTCCACATTTCAAATGACCGCGACAAGAACCCAATCGATGCCCAGGTCGTGCAGGCCGCAACCAAGTGGAAGCGCATGGCCCTCAAGCAGTTCGGAATGGACGTCGGAGAGGGCCTGCTCACCGATATGCGCGCCGTGCGCAAGGACTACTGGCTCGACCACGACCACAGCGCATACGTGGACCAGTGGGACTGGGAGCTGGCCATAACCGAAGACCAGCGAAACTTACAACTCCTCACCGAAGTCGTAGAAAAAATCTGGATCGTCATCAAAGGCGCCGAGACCCACGTCCAGAAACTCTTT